>JBEPXS010000312.1:0-4627 GCA_041641755.1 Balneolaceae bacterium | reverse complement strand
AAATCCATCCTTTGATCCACAGGGAGCTGGCTGGAATGTAATACAAGCTAAAACAGCAATTGGATCAGGTGGAGTATACGGCAAGGGATTCCTCCAAGGGACTCAAACCCAGCTCCGTTTTCTCCCCGAGCAGTGGACCGACTTCATCTTTTGTGTAATTGGAGAAGAGTTTGGCCTCCTTGGAGCAAGTATCGTGCTTTTCCTTTTTTTGGGGATGGTACTCCGGATGCTGAATATTGCAGGCAGTCACAAGCACCCTTTTGCACAACTTGTAATAGTTGGAGTAACCACGATTCTTTTTATCCACTTTTTTATCAATATCGGTAGCGCAACAGGACTACTTCCCGTTATTGGGCTGCCCCTACCCTTTGTTAGCTATGGCGGATCGGCATTTCTGAGCAACACACTAATGCTTGCTATCTGTATCAACTTCGATATTTACAGACGCCAGTTCAGTATCTACCGTTAGTTTGTTACTGTATTTACAAGTAAAAAACTGGAACTGCTATCGATGTGCGAAGGAAAGAGATCAGTCAATCCTCATCCTTATACAATTTTTCAGTTCTCAAGTTAAAATTTTGCCGGTGATGCTGAGTGATGCCATGCTTTTTTAGTCCCTCATAGTGCTGAGCTGTGGGATATCCCACATTTGTATTCCAACTATAGTGGGGATAATCCTCATGCAAACGTATCATCAGATCGTCGCGATGTACCTTTGCCAGGATCGAAGCGGCACCAATACTTACTGATCGATCATCCCCCTTTACCAAGCACGTATAAGGTATTACACTGCCTCCAAACCTGTTGCCATCAACAAGTAGATAGTCTGGTTCTACAGCAGCCTCATCTACGCATTTTTGCATTGCCTTTAGGGAGGCCCAAAGGATATTCAACTCCTCGATCTCTTCCACACTGCAATACTGAACAGTCCAAAAAAGGACTTTCTCCTTGATAACGTCGGCAAGCCGTTTCCGTTCAGGAAGATCCAGCGTTTTACTGTCTTGTATCCCCTCAATGTTGGTCTCAGGTTCCAGAATAACTCCGGCAGCAGCTACGGGACCTGAAAGGCAACCACGGCCCACCTCATCCAGGCCCATAATCCGATTGTATCCCTGGGCCCACAGTTTCTGTTCAAATTGAAGTCTTGGGTTCATAACCTCCCCACCTTACCCATAAGTACTGGTCTTATTAAACTAAAAGAACTCTTTATGATTTCATTTCAAATAAACAAGATAAATGATTAAAAATCAGAATTTCTCCTGGCAGGAATACCCTGGAAAACCGTGACCAGTAAACAAAAAATATTTTCCTTGCCAATAGTTATACTACATTTGGTGTGTGTACTATTAACAGAACAAGTTCATGAAAACACCTTCAGCTGAACAACTACAAATTTGGGCCAGGAAGATTTCTGAGTCAGACCATGAAGCTTTTGATAGCTTTTTTCGGTCTATGTACCCCCGGCTTGTCCATTTTGCACTACGGTATATCCATAGAAAATCGGTGGCCAGTGATATTGTACAGGATGCGTTTGTTAAACTTTGGGAAAGGCGACAGCAGATAGATCCCTCGCGCTCCATTAAAGCTTATATTTACAGGATTGTGAAAAATAATTCACTTAATTATATCCGTGATCACTCGGAAGATATAGTAGGACTTGAACTGCTTAACAATGGACAGCTGACATCGGTCCAGGATGTTGAGTTACATGATGAATCGGATCCCCTCTCGGAACGGTTAAAAGAGTGGATCGATGAATTGCCTGAGCGACAAAAAGAGGCTTTTGAACTCAGCAGATTTGAAGGATTGGAACATGACGAAATCGCCGGAGTGATGAATATATCATCTAACACAGTGAACAATCATATCGTAACAGCTTTAAAACAATTACGAGCCCGTTATGAACTCTATCAGCAAGAAGTAAAAAAGAATAGTTATGACTAACAAAAATAGAAATAATAACCGATCCGGGCGGGAGAAGATGCTTTTCGATCAATTCCCCGACGAGCAAAAAGACCTGATCAAAAAATTATGGGAAAAGAGTTTTCGTGCGAAACCTGTTTTTTCTAAAATTACTGAAAAAGAAACTGAACAGGCTCTTGGCAAAGTCCACGATCGAATTGGTAAGAAACCCTCAACCACTTCCAATACACAAATTTGGAAGTGGGTGGCAACAGCTGCAATGATTCTGATTATTTTTGGAGCGGGCCTATTATTAATTCATAAAACGGTGACAGTTCCCTATGGTGAAACAGCTACAGTTGAGTTGCCCGATGGTTCGACAGTGGATTTAAACAGTGGTAGTGAAATTCAATACAATCAACTTTATTCATTTACGAACAGGAAAATATACCTGGATGGGGAAGCCTTCTTTTCTGTTGAAACAGGCGATGTACCCTTCTTGGTTACGGCTAATCATGCTACGGTAAAGGTAACGGGCACAAAATTCAACGTTCGCGCCTGGAGTGAAGAACCAGGTACAAAAACGGAAGTCGTTGTATCGGAAGGAACCGTGCAATTTTATAATCTGGAAAATCCCGACAGTTCTGTAACGATAAAATCCGGGCAGCTGAGCCTGGTTTCTTCGGACCTGGCAGTACCGACCGTTCCCGAACCGGTTGCTATCGATCGTGTAGTAGGTTGGCGTAATAATAAATTAATCTTTAATGACAAAACATTAGGGGTAATATTTAGCGAACTTGAGCGTAGATTCGATGTAAAAATCGAACTTCAAACTGACAAAGCAGCCGATGAAAGTTTAACGACCTATTATGCCGAACCAAAGGATATCGAAACAATACTGGAAGATATTTGCCGGGTTAAAGGTCTTCGATACGCCCGAACCGCTAACGGTTACCGGGTTTATTGATATCTAATAAACTGTTTTAAAAGAATGTTAATACATCAGGATTTTAAGCTTTAAAATGGGGAGCAGTTCTAAAGTTCTGAAATAACACCAACATTTTCCGATAGCTAATTGATATGCTGAGAACGTACATCAAGCATAAAACCTTTGGAATCCATTATTAGCAAAATGAACAATCGATGTTACCGGATATGGTTTTCTCTTCTGGTTTTGTCGCTCTCGGTAGTTTCTGTACAAGCGCAAAACCAGGAAGAGAAGTATACCTTTGAATTCAGGGGAACTCCACTGCCTGAAGTACTTGATCATATTGCCCGGGAAACTGGTATCGATATGGTCTACGATCCGGCTCTTGTGGAAGATATATCGGTATATCAGCGGATACAGAATCAAACAATACACAATCTTTTAAATGCCATCCTTGCCGACAGTCCTCTCGACTTCGTGACGCTTTCGTCGGGTACGGTTGTTATTGTACGAACTGTCAGCGAGCGGGCAGCCTACGGTTCTCTACAAGGCAAGGTTGTAGACAATCATACCGGCGATCCGCTACCCGGAGCTTCCGTCATGCTGGCTGATGCCTCGGGCGGAACCAGTACCAGTGAAAGTGGTAATTTTTCTATCAACCGCTTGGTCTCTGGTACTTACACCATAATATTTAGCTATATCGGGTATGAGTCTGTATACAAAACAGTAGATATCAGGCCGGACCAAAATCTACAACAAAAAATCAGTCTGGATCCCAAACCTGTTGATTTTACTCCCATCGTAGTTACGGGACATGTACCACAACTTCCACTGAACTATAAGCAGGGTCAATCGATCTCTTCAAAAACCGAGTGGGAACCTGGTGGACGTTTGAAAAATGCGATCCATAGCCTTTCACTACTGTCGGGCGTGCAATATGGTCTGCCAATGACTGACCTCCACCTTCAGGGTGGACAAAGGGGAGAACACCGGATCATGCTTGATGGAGTTCCTATCTACAATCCCTACAGTTTTGGAAAAATGTTTAGCGCTTTCAGCCCCTATGCAATAAGTCGTCTGGAAGTACACAAAGCGGGTTATGGTGTACCTGAAGGCAGTCAAATTGCAGGACTCATTAACCTTAAACATGATGTTGGCAATATAGATCAGCCGCGAATTATGTTGCAGGCAGATCCTCTGAGTCTAAATACCCGTGGCGACCTACAGATCAAAACAGGAAAGGACTCCTCTACCATTGATATTATGGGGGCTGCCCGAACTAATTACTGGGATGTTTATCAAGATCCCTCCCTGCAGCAGACTCTACGGGAGTGGGATGCCCTGGATCCACTGGTTACCAACCTGTTGATCAATTCTGAGGAAGATGCCTCACTTTACCAGCCGAGAACGCATACCTCGGATGTCCGCTTTTATGACCTGCACCTTGCATCACGGTATAAAATTGATACCTACCGAACACTCTCAGCGTCATTTTACGCCGGAGAAAATTTTGTACATACTGAATTGCTCAGGCAAGCTGAACAAAACCAAGATCTTCCAGAGTATCTTTTTGCCAGGGATGAATATCGCTGGAATAATATGATGGGACAGCTTACTTATGATCAGCTTGTTACCCCGAGGCTCGACCTGCGATCTCAACTCAGTTTTAGCTCTAACCAGTTTCAGCATAGATATCTGATCGGAACCAGTGAAGATCCTTCCATTCCTGAGCTCAACTATGGTGGTGCCCTCGGTGATGCCTCTGCTAGTTATATCCAGAATGCATTCAGCAGAAAC
>JBEPXS010000311.1:0-4605 GCA_041641755.1 Balneolaceae bacterium | reverse complement strand
ATCGAACTGACGTTAATTAGCTATTTTTGTACGGTTGTGTTGGATATCGGTCGCAGTACAAAATTGTACCCGTACGGGCTGTTCAGCAGACGATACTTGTCGAGCGGCATAGCGTCCCAGATCTTATCTCCTCCCAGCCCTCTTTATTTCAGGTCGATATGCAACTCCACCATACTGCGTACCGGCACCTTGTAGTAGTAATTTATTTGCGGGGCCGTCAGGTCTCCAATGCGATAGTGATGGGCATTTTGAGCGTCCTGTGCCGAAGCGGTGATGATAAAAAAGAGAAGTTATAAAAGAGTCAGATAGTCTCAGCTATACATGAAACAGCTATACTTTTAATTGATTTCTGGAAGTACAAACAACAATCTCCCCCCGCAGTAAAAAATACCTATTCTAAGAACTCCCGGTCTACAGGTTTCAGCATAAAATCGTATTCATATTCGGAATTTAAAACCGATGTTTGGAGAGCAGTTTTCGGGAATCCTATTCCCACACTTCCCTCTGGTACTGCATTAAATCCTAATATTGCGTCCCATTTTATGCACAGTATCATCTTCGTACTGGCTTCTGATCAGACCTGTTTCAGATGGACTCCCAAATTCCAAAAATCCCGATCCCGACTGCTGCCGGGACCGAGAGGAAAAAAATAAAGTATTTTTAGTTGGAGCTTGTACCACTCTTCTGATTAAATTTCTTAGGTGCTGTCCAAACATTATTGGTCGGATCAACATCGGGGAGCTCCTTGTTGGGATCCAATTCTACCCTGGTTACGGGTTGCGTGGTCTCCAGCTCGGAAGTCCACGTATCACCACGGTGCCATACATGCACCGGCAAGTTAACGGTTTGGGTTGAGCCATTAGCCAGGGTTACCTTCATAATGACCGGCATCACGAGTTTCCTGTTGTTGCTGATGCTGATCAAGGCACCTTTCGTTGTATCACCTTCAACATAGTTTACGGAGTCAACCGCCTGATCCAGGTTCCAGGTCTTTTCAAACCAGCCTCTCCAGAACCAGTCCAGTTCGCGCCCGGTAACATCCTCAATAGTATTAAAGAAATCGTCATGCGTGGGATGTTTGTAGGCCCATCGATCGATATACTCACGGAAAGCCTCATCGAAGAGTTCGGGTCCGATAACGGTTTCGCGGAGTATGCGGAGTCCTACCGAAGGCTTATAATAAGCTGCATAACCGAGGTTGTCTTCCTGTAACTGGTCGGGATGTGTCATGATCGCCTCGTGAGCGGGGCTGTTCATCCACCGGGTAATTCCACGGATGCTGATGCGATGCCCGCCGTACTCCCCGTCATTAAAATTCAGGGTGCTGTAACCGTTTATAAAAGTATTCAGTCCCTCATCCATCCAGGCATACTCTCGTTCGTTGGAGCCCACGATCATCGGAAACCAGATGTGACCGAACTCGTGGTCGGTAACCCCCCAAAGGCCTGAACCGGTTGCCTTCCAGCTACAAAACATAATGCTCGGATATTCCATACCACCTACGGTTCCAGCAACGTTAATCGCCATTGGGTATGGATACTTGAGCCACTTTTCAGAGTAATACTCAACCGATCCCTTCACATATTCGGTGGAACGTCCCCACGCAGAATCGCCGGCACTTTCAACCGGATAAACCGACATGGCGAGCGATTTATCGCCATCCGGCAGATTAATGCGGGCAGCATCCCAGATGAACGCTTTGGAAGCGGCCCAGGCTATATCACGGGAGTTTTCGATCCGGTAGTGCCAGGTAAGGGTACCTCCCTGGTTAGGACGGGATTCCTTTGTTCCGACTTCATCCTTTTTGATAATATAGACCCTTTCGTCACTTTGCTGAGCTTTTTCCCACCGCTTCAGCTGCTCATCTGTCAGTACCTCTTCCTTATTGAGCAGCTCACCGGAACCGACAACCACAAAAGAGGATGGAGCGGTAATTGTATAATCGAACGTACCGTAATCCATATAAAACTCACCCGCTCCCAGGTAGGGGCGCACGTTCCATCCTTCCATATCATCATATACTGCCATCCGCGGGTACCACTGGGCTACCTCGTAGATCCATCCGTTTTTTGTTTTGAGTCGTCCCAATCGATCGGAGCCATAATCCGGTACACGGAACCGATATGCTATTTTTATGGTAACCTCTCCTCCTTCGGCAGCAAGTGCTTCTGTAAGGTGCAGCTTCAAATTGGTATCCACGGTGTGCTGCCGAGGCGAATAGGTGTTGCCGTTTTGGGTGATTTGGATATCCTGTATCTTAATTCCCCCGTCGAAACCACGATTGCCGAAACGAGATCCGGTATGGGGGGTAAGCCGGGCTCCCCAGGAATCTTTTTCGAACAGGTCCTGGTCCAGCTGCAGCCATAGCGACTCCAGCTCATCAGGGCTGTTGTTGGTATAATGGATCTCCACTTCTGACTCTACCAGATGATGATCGGGGCGAAGGAATACCTCCAGGTTGTAGTCGGCACTGTTCTGCCAGTAGGCTTCTCCCGGAGCACCGCTGGCACTGCGGTAGACCGTACTTTGGCCGGTTTCATACGGCAGGAAGGCCTCTTGTACGTTAGACTGTTCGTGCTGAGCATTCGCTGGTACCGCACATACTGCAAGCAGCAGGAGGGATAGAATCAATTTAAAAGGTTTCATCACAATTGTATTAGCTGTTGTTGAATTATCGGCTGACGTAGACTTACAATATCTGTATCAACTCTTATTTTAAGAATGATAGGAAGGTTCAAAAATTAACGGATTTGTTCAAGCATTTACTGTAAAGCGGCTGGTTTTCTCCAAAATTTTGGAACAGGAACCGCAAGGTAAACGAGTGATTGAAAGTAAAATTTTATAAAGTTGGATGGCCGATCCCGTTTAGGGTCTCTTCAACGAGTGAAATCAGGATGTCGCCCTCTTTCCTCTGAACAAAAAAAGACTTGATGTAACCGGAATATATTAGTAGTTAGGCAGGTTAATCCTAATACTTCTAATAAATAAGTATATAAAACCTAATTTATTAAATATTTTACCATGGATGTTTTTAGTGATAGCCGGATTGTTATGACATTAGATGCGGGAGGGACCAATTTTGTGTTTTCGGCCCTGCAGCGTGGAGAAGAAATCATTGAGTCGGTAAGACTGCCTTCGGAAGCTGACGACCTGGACCGTTCACTGAAAAATATTATACGAGGTTTTGAAGAGGTAGAGTCAATGATTCAGGGATCAGCCGATGCTATCAGTTTTGCGTTCCCGGGTCCGGCCGACTATACTTCTGGTGTGATTGGCGACCTGCCCAATTTAACGGCCTACAGGGGTGGAGTAGCACTTGGACCAATGCTGGAAGAAAAGTTTGATCTTCCCGTCTTTATCAACAACGACGGCAACCTTTTTGCCTATGGAGAGGCTGTGGGGGGGCTGTTACCTGAAGTGAATAGCAAGCTTAAAGAAAACGATATTCCCAAGGAGTATAAAAACCTGCTGGGCATTACGCTGGGAACCGGATTTGGAGCAGGTATTGTTGTGAATAACACCTTGTGCCTGGGAGATAACTCTGCTGGTGGCGAAATCTGGATCACCCGTAACTATACTGATAATGACCTTTTTGCGGAAGAAAGCGTGAGTATTCGAGCGCTGCAACGGGCATATGATGAATATGCTCCTGAAAATGAGGAGCTGATGACGGCACGGGAAATTTACCAGATAGCAAATGGTGAAAAGAAGGGAAACCAGGAATCTGCCCGAAAAGCTTTCGATGAAATGGCAGTTGTACTTGGAGAAACGTTGGCAAATGCGGTAACCCTGGTGGATGGTTTGATTGTGATAGGTGGTGGTATTTGCGGAGCCTATGACCTGTTTCTGCCGAAGGCGATAGAACGCATGTATGGGACTATTCAAAAGCGAAACGGGCAAAAAATACCGCGCCTTATTTCTGATATATACAACCTGGAAGATCCTGAGTCGTCCAGGGATTTCTACCGGTTTGCCAGTAAGCAAGTGTCGGTGCCTTTTTCTGGACGAAAGGTCTCGTACGTTCCGGAAAAAAGACTGGCAGTGGGTATTACGCACCTTGGGACAAATAAAGCCACTGCACTGGGTGCCTACGCTTATGCTTTGAGTCAGCTTTAGTTAAAGGACAGCCTTGCCAAAAAATAAGTAGAGCTTAGCATATAAAATATTCATCTTATACCAGCGCTGAAGTTTATCAGGGAAAACTTTACGGCCGGACTGGGTGGTAATCCATAAAGATTAACAAAATTTATTCAGATCTATGTGCTGCTACATAAGAGTGACCTTCAATATATTTTTACTGATAGTGGTGTTTTTTGTGGGCACAGTAATGGAAATGAAAGCCCAACATACGCTCTGGTACGAGCAACCTGCGGGAGAATGGGTAGAAGCGCTGCCGGTCGGTAACGGGCGGCTGGGTGCAATGGTCTTTGGCAGGGTTGATTATGAACGCATTCAGCTGAACGAAGAAAGCATCTGGACGGGCCAGCCGATAGACCGCCAGCAGTCAGAAGCGGGAAAATATATCCCGAAGGTGCGGGACCTGCTGTTTGCCGGAAATTATGAGGAGGCCGTCAAACTGCTCGAGCAGAAGGTAATGAGTCCCCG
>JBEPXS010000310.1:0-4675 GCA_041641755.1 Balneolaceae bacterium | reverse complement strand
GATAAAGATTATGTGTGCAATCTGGAACAGTGGGCAGTCCTATGATCCAGATCATACCTCACGGTTCGACCGGCAAAAAAATGCCGCTTGACCCTTGACAAAGTCATAGCATTCGAGATAAGAACTGCATTTATGCAGGAACAGAAGCTATTTCTACGATCGCCTGACGATACAATCATCAGGCTAAGGGCCAATCGCCTGCTTAAGCAGGCTGAAAGCGGACAAGCCCACTGATTCCATCGGTGGGTAATGGGTAGAAAGAGCTTCCATAGCAAATTTAGGGCATCCTTATATCGAACTGACGTTAAATAGCTAATTGCGCAACATGGCAGGGAGGGGAAATTTACCTTCTAGAGGTAAGTTTAGCTTCTGCTCTCTTTAGATACCTGGCCGCTTCATTTGTCCTTTCATCATGATCACCAAACCGTTTGGTAAAAATGCGAAGGCCTTTCTCTAAAAAATCACGAGCAGTCTTAAACTCTTGTTGATGTAATTTGAGTCTCCCGTAATCTACCCAAAACTCGGCTGTTCGATAATGATCGTCGGGGAACTTCTCTTCAAAAATGACTTGTGCTTTGACAAAGGAAGTTTCGGCCTCAGCAAAATTCCCCATATCTCGTTGCAGTGCGGCGAGTTTATTGAGATCGACGGCCACATCCGGGCTTTGTTTCCCAAGGCTTTTCTTATCAATTTCAATGACTTCTCTGAACAACGGTAAGGCCTCCTCGTGCTCCGAATTCTCGTGTAATAGCAATCCGTAATTGTATAGTGCGACGGCAAGTGAGGCACTATCATTTCCAAAAAGTTGTCTTTTTTTACGTATAACCTTTCGGTAGATAGGTTTTGCCTCTTCAATTAGTCCCTTTTTGGTTTTGACCAGTGCCATCGCATCAAGGCTGCGTAATGTGCTGGTATTGTCTTCCCCGTAGAGCTCCCGGCTAATTCGAACAGCTTCTTTGGCGTATTTCTCTGCACTTTCCAGTTTATTTTGAGCAAGCTCAACACCTGTAAGGTCCTGCAAGAGACCAATGTGGAAAGAGTGAGTGTCCCCCAATAATGTCCGCTGCATATCCAGTGCTTCCAATAAAAAACTTTCGGCTTTTTGGTGGTTACCCCTCGCTTTGTAAAGGTTACCCAGTTGTTGCTTTGTAGCAGCAATGTGAATATGTGGTTCTTTATATAACTTTTGTTCACGCTTCAATACACGCAGTAGTAGAGTCTCCGCCTTGTCATAATCTCCAAGATTAGTTAGTGTCATTCCCAGATCAAAAAGATTAACAAACCGGGAAGTTGAAGTTTCCTGACCGGACTCGAGGTATAACCTTTCGGCTTTTTGTAAATATTTTTTGGCATCAAGATAGTCACCTGTGTTTCTTAAAATCTTTCCATAAATGTGATAATCTTTTGCAAGTTCAGAATGAAATTCACCATATACTCTTTTGTCAATTGAAATAGCCTGATTTATTAGAACCTCCGCAGTATCCAGTTTCCCATCTTTATTGTTAAAATCTGCCAGGTGTCGATAAAGTTGTGAGGTTTGCGGATGGATTAAACCGTTATGTTGTAAACTTTTTTGAAGAGCTTTGTTATAAGCTTCCTGAGCCTCCTTAAAAGCATTTAAGCCTGTTAATGTAAATCCTAGTTCTTGTAATACCTCTATGTATATATCAGGTTGGTCCGAGAGTTTCTCTTCTGCTACTTTGATACCTTTGGCAAGGAGTTTGCCAGCCTCGATACCTTCATTTTCAAATTGCACGATAGCCGGGTTGTTCACCTCAAAAATATCCAGCATAAAATTTTTAGCCTGCTGCGCTTTCTGGGCCTCCTGTTGTGCGATATCACGTTCTTCCGCAAGCCGTAGGCCAAAATAGGTGACGATGGTACCGAGGGTTATCAGAAACGTTATAGCTGCGACAATACCTGTTTTGTGGCGCCTGCAAAACTTGTTAGTCCGGTATCTAATGGAGTCGGAACGAGCCCGTACTGGCTTTTTCTGCAGGAATGCATCAATATCCAAAAGCAATTCGCCGATGGTATCGTACCGTTCATCCGGTTCCTTACGTAGTGCCTTTAAAATAATCGCATCGAGATCACCTTTAAGCGTTTTAATGAGCTCCGAAGATCGTATGGATCGGGAGGCAGCAATTTCCGAAAGCAGATCTGGATCGGAAAGGTGTTGGAGTTTCCGGCTTGGGGAAGATGGAAATTCCTCCCGGATAATTCTTATCACTGATTGATACGATTTGTCTTTAAAAACGAAAGGATGCACACCGGCTAGTAACTCATACAAAAGGAGGCCGAGCGCGTACAGATCGGTGGACGTTGTGACAGGTTCACCTAAGGTCTGTTCAGGGGCCGCGTATTCGAGGCTCATCAGCCCCATGTTTTGTTGAGTCTCGACAGCTAAAAATTCATAAAGGTCAGGATCGAGCAGCTTGGCAATCCCGAAATCCAAAATTTTAACATGGCCCTGATTGGTAACCATGATGTTTTCCGGTTTTAGATCACGATGTACAATCAGGTTTTTGTGGGCAAACTGGACCGCCTGGCATACTTGTGAAAACAGTCTTAAACGCTGCTGAACGGGAAGCTGATGGTCATCGCAATATTCCCTGATGGGTTTGCCCTCTACATACTCCATAACCAGATAAGGTAATCCATCCTCACTGACACCGCCGTCGATCCTGTTTGCAATATTGGGGTGGTTCAGCCCTGCCAGGATCTGTTGTTCCAGCTTAAAGCGTTGAACATTATCCGGGGTTTTCAGGCTTCGATGCATAATCTTGACAGCACCAATCTGACGAATGTCAGAACTAACCCGTTCCGCTTTATATACACTCCCCATTCCGCCGTGCCCCAGCAGGTCGGTCAGTTTCCATTGATCGATGGTCCGTCCCTCAAGGGAAGCATCCGAATGGGGAGGATCCGTCTCCAGGTGAGATACAAAATCTTCGAGAAGGACCTTGTTGTTCTCCAGGTGCTGTTCCAGTAATCCCTCCGATTCCTCCATAGACTTCAGCAGTGTGTCAATTTCCTTCTGAAGGGCAGGATCCCCGGCACAAAGCTGCCGAATATAAGTGGTTCGACGGTTTACTGGCATAGTGAGGGCCAGATCAAAAATACGGCTTATCGTTTTCCATTGCTGTTTGTCCATTGGTACACCCGACTATTTTTGAAACTCTCTTTATGTTAGATCATGTTAAATCCGAACTATTATAGATTATTTTAATTATTTATACAGAGGGCTTTTATAAAACCATCACTTCCACAGGCTGTCAATTGTGAGCTTGCGAAGCAATATCCCTTTAGAGACTCTGATCGGGGGATTACTTCATTTCATTCGCAATGACAGTTAGTTTTCCATAAGCCTTCTATTAAACCATCCCCGATCAGGCATTCTTGAGTTCTTTGTGAAGCCACGTTCGGGCCTTAAGCCAGTCGCGGTCAATGGTACGTGTAGAAACCCCAAGTATTTCTGCAATCTCCCGAATCGTCATACCTGTAAAAAAGCGCATCTCCACCACCCTGCTCTTTCGTTCATCGAAGTCAGCCATTTTGTCGATGAGGTCGTTGAGTACTATCAGGTCTTCGGCATGTTGTTCGAGATCAATTTCTTCCTCTTTAAATGTAATTCGTTTCTGCTTACAGCCTCTTTTTTTCGCCGTTTTCTTTCTGGCATAGTCTACCAGGATTTGCCGCATGGCTTTTGTAGCTATTGCATAAAAATGGGCCCGGTCCTGCCAATCAATCTGCGTTTGATCAATCAATTTCAGATACACCTCGTGAACCAGCTCGGTTTTTTGTAGTGTGTGCCCCGAACGTTCTCTGCTCAATTGTCGCTCTGCAATATCTCTCAGTCGATTATATACCAGCGGGAACAGGCGATCATACGCTTCCTCATTTCCAGAACTGGCCTGGAATAACAGTCGGGTAATATTTGATTTGTCATAGTCAGGCATACATTAATTCCTCAAGATAGGATGAGGTAATAGAAATAATCACCAACAAGATATTCAGTTTTCATCCCAAAGTACCCTCAGAACACCAATCCTTATGTTTATAGTAAAATACTAACTGGTAACATAGGTATATGTTTCTATCGATTTTCTTAGTCAGATGTAAAAGAGGGCCCTAAATATTATATCATATCTTAATGGCATGAGGCTCCTCCCTTCTATCCAATCTGCAAATTCTTAATCGTGTCGTACATATCCCCTTTTTTACGCATGGATTAGTGAAAGGGATAAATACCATCCTTACACTAACATTAAAATATAAATTATAACAGATATTTGTCATGAGTTATATTTTCAAAGGAACCATCTGTGGACGTCTATGTGATGATTGTGAAGAAGATCTTTCTAACGTGCAAGTAAAACTGTACAGAGTACGTGAAGATCAGCCAGAAACGGTATTGGCTACAGCTAATCCGAAAGACACGTTTTCCATCTTGTCTGAGAAAAAGATTGAGGCCAAAAAAAAATCCCTGCTTACCACAGCAGAGACTGACGACAGAGGTCGTTTCCAGGTTGAGCTGGGAGATAACCAAGATTATGAAGGGGAAGCTTTTGAAATTGATGTATATGTGGAAAAAGCCCCGGGACAGGATGAGCGACCGGAAGATATTGATCCGGTTCAAGTTACCATTACAACGCTACAACCCAAGTGGCGCCAG
>JBEPXS010000309.1:0-4681 GCA_041641755.1 Balneolaceae bacterium | reverse complement strand
CCTGTAAAGTTGGTCGGATAGAGAATATAAATGTTTATTTTTGATCTGTTTAATATCTATCCAGCAAAGATCTGATAAATACAATGAGACTCGATATACCTTCACACTCCAAACTGCATCATTGGTTATTTGATTCGGTACTTTATTCAACCAATCAGCATATTTCATAGTCATCAGATTTAATTCCTTTCTTATAAGACCGTTCAAAAGTAGATCCCTTACAAAATAATTTTACGAATTATGCATAACGAATTACGCATCATACATCACTCATTACTGATTAGCACTACTCCCCAAGAAGCTTTATTTTTGACCAAATTCTAAAACAATCCCAAATAATATCAACATCCATGTCCGATTCCGTTCGCGTACGTTTTGCTCCATCGCCCACGGGGCTGTTGCATATCGGTGGGCTCCGAACTGCACTGTATAATTATCTTTTTGCGAAACACCACAATGGTGATTTTGTGCTTCGCATTGAAGACACCGACCAAAGTCGCTATGTGGAAGGAGCTGAACAAGATATTGTTGAGTCCCTGCAGTGGTCCGGTATCGACTTTGATGAAGGACCCGGAAAAGAGGGCGACTTCGGCCCGTACCGGCAGAGCGAGCGGAAAGAGTTGTATCACCAGTATGCCGAACAGCTTATCGAGTCGGAACACGCGTATTATGCATTCGATACCACCGACGAGCTGAATGATATGCGGGAGCGGCTGGAGAAGTCGGGCAATCCCTCTCCCAAGTACGACGCGGTAACCCGTATGTCGATGAAAAACAGCCTGACCCTTCCGGAGGAGGAGGTCGAAAAGCGATTGGAGGAAGGTGAAGAGTACGTCGTTCGACTAAAAGTTCCGCGGCGCGAAACAATCCGGTTCGAGGATGAGATCCGTGGTTTTGTCTCCTTCGAAAGCAAGGGACTTGACGACCAGGTGCTGCTCAAGTCCGATGGTATGCCCACCTATCACATGGCTAACGTAGTGGACGATCACCTGATGGAAATCTCGCATGTGATACGGGGCGAAGAGTGGTTAAGCAGTACTCCGAAGCATATGCTGCTTTATAAATACCTGGGGTGGGAAGCTCCTAAAATGGCGCACCTGCCACTTATAATGTCGCCCAGTGGTGGCAAACTATCTAAACGTAAAGCTGAGAGCGAAGGGATCCCGATCAACGCAAAAGATTATCGCGAACAGAAGTATGAACCGGAAGCGCTGGTCAACTTTCTGGCATATCTCGGTTGGAGCCCTGGTGATGACAGCGAAATTCATTCACTGCTTGAGCTCATCAAACTGTTTAGTCTGGATCGTGTCAGTAAAAGCGGGGCTGTTTTCAATCACAAAAAACTGCTTTGGTACAACGAGAACTACCTGCGCGAAAAAACGGCAGAAGAACTGTATCCCCGGGTTCAGGAAATTGCTGAAGAAGAGGGAATCGATCCCGATGAAAAGTATTTACTGCAGATCATTGATCTGATGAAAGACAGGGTCAGCAAGGTTGAAGACTTTATTGCACAGGGGATGTTCTTCTTTGAGGAACCTGAAGGATATGAGGAGAAAGCCCTGAAAAAATGGAAGGATGACAGCGGTGAAATTGTGGAAAAATATCTCGAAAAAATATCAGGACTTGATGAAGAAGAATTCACCGTCGGCAACCTGAAGGCCGCCGTCAACGAGCTGACTGACGAAATGGACATCGGATTCGGTAAGGTGGCGATGCCCCTGCGCGTGGCCGTTACCGGGCAGGGCTTCGGTCCCGACCTGTTTCCCGCCATTGAGCTACTCGGCAAGGAAACGACGATTAAACGGGTTAAAACGGCGCTCGACAGGTTGACTTAAATAGTGAATTTGTGATCTGTATTGCTAGGGTAGCTATTTACGTATCACGAATTACGCATCACGTTTTCCATTAGGAAAAAATCCCAGAGATTGTATTTTCATGCTTTAACTATTTGAAAGTGGTCAGCGCTCATCAGTGAAGTAAATTATCGGGTTGAAGATATGAAGCAAAAGGGATCTGTTCTTATACTTTTTCTGGGCATTGCAGCTTGCATTTTTATTTTGGGGTTCAGCTCCCCGGAAACTACATCTGTAATCCAGTCAACAGCTGAGCAGGCGCAATCCACCTCTGCATCATGGACCAGTATTCTTCCTCCGCTGGCTGCTATTGGAATTGCACTTGTATTCCGACAGGTGCTTTTTGCTCTTTTTTTGGGAATTTGGTGTGGTGCTTTTCTGGCTGGTGACATGAGCTTTTTTGGGATTTTTACCAGTTTTTTTACCGCTCTCAGCACATACATCATTGATGCCACAGCTGACGCCAGCCATATGAGTATCATTATCTTTACACTCCTGATCGGTGGTATGGTAGGCATCATTACCGACAATGGTGGAACGCGCGGTGTGATCAAAGCGATTACCCGGTATGTACGGACGAAAGTACATGGGCAGCTCATTACCGCCCTGATGGGTTTTATTGTATTCTTTGATGATTACGCCAACACAATGGTTGTGGGTAACACTATGCGTCCCCTCACCGATAAGCTACGTATATCCCGCGCCAAACTGGCCTACCTGGTTGATGCCACGGCGGCACCGATCGCCACAGTAGCCTTGGTCAGTACCTGGATTGGGGCGATGGTGGGATTTATATCGGATGCCCAGGCTAAAATGCCGGAATTTGATGAGGCGGCTTACTCAGTGTTTTTTAACTCTCTGCCCTATAACTTTTATGCCTTTTTTACCATCCTGTTTGTTATCCTTATTGCCTGGTCGGGCCGCGATTTTGCTACCATGCTGAAAGCCCGTATCAATCATTACAAAGCGAAGCACGATGCCGGTCTTGATCGATACAATATCTACAAGGAGAAAATCAAAGAGGACGAAGAAAAACAAAAAGAGTCACATTGGATCAATGCGGCAGTTCCTATTTTTGTGCTCGTGTTCGGTACTATCGGAGGCTTGGTTGTAACCGGCGAAGGAAGCACGATCCAGGAAATTATTGAAACGGCCGATTCCTACAAAGCACTGTTATGGGGTGGGCTCCTTTCGATGGTAGCTGCTATCATTATGACGTTGTCGCAGAAACTGCTGAATGTGGAGAAAACGTTAGAGGGAATGATGGATGGCATGCACACCATGTTCGACGGACTGTTAATTCTGGTGCTGGCATGGGCCCTGAGTGCCATCACCGTGGAACTGGGTACGGCCGATTACCTGGTTTCTGTTTTCGGAGATCTCCTGAATCCCTATTGGCTGCCGGCTATCATCCTTTTTTTATCGGCACTTACGTCGTTTGCCACCGGCTCCAGCTGGGGGACCATGGGTATTCTCATGCCGCTGGTGGTACCACTGGCATGGGAGATCGGCAACGGCAGCGGGTTGGCCTATGAAGTGGTACACGAAATTATTTATGCCAGCGTCAGTGCGGTGTTGGCCGGTTCGGTTTGGGGAGATCACTGTTCCCCTATTTCTGATACTACCATCCTCAGTTCTATTGCAACTCAGTGCGATCATGTGGAGCATGTCAACACGCAACTGCCATACGCCATGATTGTAGGGATAATAAGTATCCTGGGAATGATAGGTATGTTGGTTCTCAGTATCCCCTGGTGGATTATCTATCCCCTCGGCGTGGGAATCATTGTGGCTATCATCTTTAAATTTGGAAAGGTACCGGATCCAGCCGAGTATGCACCTGAAGGTAAAGAACCTGCTCTTACAAACCTAGAACTAGGGGAAAAGTAGCTGGCAAGACATGAGCGGACGCTCGCGTCAGGGAGAGGTTTTTTCTACTGTGACTCCCGGCAATCCATGGTGCAAGTGTCTCGCTTGTACCATTATTATATTTTGTGATAATTAAATAAAAGTAGTGCAAACGAGGAGTCAAGACCAAGACTTTTTCTCAGTTGTATTGTTTCGACTTACAACATTGATTATTCTGTATAGCAAAGTACCTTCACATCCACTTGGCCGTTTCACCCTTTAAACTACAAACTAGCGCGAGCCCCCTCTTTGAATGTTCTGTTGAACTTGCGTGAGCGTCCCGCACGTGCCACATGTTGCTATTCATTTGTATTGTCTTTTGCTGGCACAAGCAATGAGCTTGCTTGTGTTATACCCAGCGATTGACTATCCTGCTTAAAATAGTTATCAAAGGGAAATCAAGATGAGCAGAAAATATAAGATCTACAACCAAGCCTATCCCTATTTTATTACTTCGACAACAGTTAATTGGATTGATCTGTTTACCAGAAATGTATACCGGGATATAATAATTGAAAGTCTCGGATTTTGCCGAAAACAAAAAGGATTATTGGTTTTTGCCTACTGTATAATGACTAATCATATCCATTTAATTGTGGGAGTCCGACACAAAAGATTGCCAGATATTATCCGGGATTTTAAAAGCTTTACTTCTCGTGCACTTCGTAAAGAAATAGAGAGAAATGCGCAGGAAAGCAGAAAAAAGTGGATGCTCAAACTGATGAAAAAGCAAGGAATAGCTAAGAACTCAAACAAGGATTTTCAGCTTTGGCAGCATTATTATCACCCCATTCAGTTGGATTCAACATCTATAATTGAACAGAAAATGGATTATCTACATGTAAACCCTGTTAAGGCTGGTTTTGTCAATAAACCGGAAGATTACCTGTACAGCAGTGCCAGGAATTTTGCCGGTTTAC
>JBEPXS010000308.1:0-4682 GCA_041641755.1 Balneolaceae bacterium | reverse complement strand
CTTTATGCTTGAGGATCCTATTTATAAATAGTTAATCGATATACAATACAAAGGAGTAGTTATGAATGCTGCACATTTTCATCTGTTGGTAAATCATTTCCCCATTTTTATGACAGTGGTTTCGGTTCTGATTCTTTCATGGGGCATGTTTGTAAAAAGTGAAGCGGTGAAGAAGGTTGCACTTGTGGGCTTTATTATTGCCGGGTTATCGGTACTTGCCGTTGTGGAGTCTGGCGAATCGGCGGAGGATATCGTTGAGGAAATTGCCGCGGTCACTCACGACTCAATCGAAGAGCATGAAGAGGCGGCCGATCTATCAAAATGGCTGACCCTGATTTTGGGAATTGGTGGCGTAGCCGGGTTGATAATGGTCAATAAACATACCAAGCGGGTTCAAACGGTACTCTGGTCTCTGCTGGTATTTGGAATTATTACAGTTGCCTCTTTGGCATATACCGGTTACATAGGTGGACAAATACGGCACGCTGAAGAGATTAATAATACAACTACCACAACGGCGGAAGAAATTTCCCACGACGACTAACACGACACTAAGCAGGACAGTATGTAGTGGAAGTTCCTTCAAGAACTATATGGAAAAACCTGTATTACGGGTTCAGATAAATTTGGTATCTATTCAATAATAACCAAGACTTTTGATTCCCCGATAATACATGAAGAAGGAGGATTTTATTATGGATGAACATAAAGACGAGCTTCATTGGTTTGAGAAGCTACCAAACGAAGAGCGGGACAAACAAAGAAGTCGCCGTAGAAAAGATAAGAGAAGTATTTTTACAAGTGATAAACTTGAGCAAAACGAGAAAACCGTCAGTTTCGAGAAATATACAACTGAAACAGAACGCTGGATCAACGAAGTTGGAATATACCTGAAGAACACCGATCGAAAGGATTGGGCATGGAATGCACTTCGGGGTGTTTTACATGCCTTGAGGGATCGGATACCGCCTGAAGAAGTGTTCCAGTTTTCAGCCCAATTGCCCATGCTGATCAGGGGACTTTTCTTTACGGGTTATAATATTAACAACAAACCGGAGAAATTTCACTTGAACGGTTTTACAGACCGGATTGAGGATGCACTTGGACCTGCAGCTGAAATAGAGGCCGAGGTTGCATTTAAAGCCGTGTTAATGGTCTTGTACGGCCACATCAGTGAAGGTGAATTGCAAGATATCCACGCTACTCTGCCCAAAGATATTCGGAAACTTTGGGACAGGAGCACCAAAAAGCATACTGTTTAATTAAATAGGAGAAAATAATTATGGAACCAACAATAGATAAAAGAAAAAAGTCTGAAGCTGCCGTTAAAAAAGCTGTGAAAAAGTCAAAACGGGAGGAGTATATCGACAAGCTGACAGAGGAGCTCAAGAAATGGGATAAAGAACTGGAAGAGATGGAAAAAAAGAGTAGTGAAAGGTTAGAAAAAATTAAAAGCAACGTTTCTCAAAATGTGGGGAAATTAAGAGCCAAACGAGATCAACTCAGGAATAAAATGCACCGGATTGAAGATGCAGGTGAATCCGCTTTCAAAGAGTTCAGAAAAGATGCGGAAAAACTCTGGAAAGACCTCCAGAAAGGATTCAAGGAGCTCAGGAAGGAACTAAGAGAATAACTTAACGAGGATTTTGCAAGACCGTTGTCTTGCTCAATCTTTCTATTTTCGTGAATTCGTATTCCTCATTTATGAAGTATCAACTGCGGTTTTAAATTCACTCAGGCTTTGACTTTGATCAAAACCCTTGGTTTTACAAAGTCCTCTAAACGTGAGAAACAAAAATAGAAATAAATGCTATCCTCCTGTTCCCGTCATCTCGAATGGAGCCTGCGGAATGAGAGATCTTTGTTTCCGAAGGCATGCCATTTAAGCGAAGATCTCTCGCTTTCGCACGAGATGACTCCTTAATGGGTTTTAAGAGTTGCTATGACTTCAGAAAATAGAACGTACTTCTAAAAAGATACTTGCCACGTCATCCCCCCTGGCCCCCTTCGAGGACTCCTAATGCTAATTGTCAAAAATCCTGCCGCAAGGGGGGGACAAGAATGGAGGCCTGTCTCAAAACTGGGTCTGTATTTCCCGGCCTGATGAATAATCAGGTAGAAGGCAAAGGCGGAGGGTGATAAATTCCTACCAGTTCGATGTTAAAAGAAGGTACATTTGGGGGTAGACATGTGAGAATGAATCACTTTCCATGCTCCATTTATTTTTGAATACACAAAAGACCATGCGAATTTACCACTTAATACACGACCATCAGTGACTTTTGCTGAATAATTTCCATGAGCCGTTAATAAAGCATGGTTTTTGGACAATACGGTAATCTTTTTTGTGAGAACATTCATTTGTTGATATTCTATTCCTTGCAAAGCTGACTTGACTTCCACCATTAAATTCTGAAATGCTTCGAAATATAGGCCATTATCAATAAATCCTGCTTTTAAGGAATCATTAATGTTTTGTGAAATCCCATTTACATCAAGTTTTTCACCCGCTTCAATACTTTTTTCAAAGATTTCAGATATTTTGTTTTCAATTTTAGTAATTGACGCAGTGGATAATTCCTGAGAAAAAGTTAATCCGTGTATTCCAAAGGTTAAGAATCCTATTATAATAAGGCGGTAAAATTTTTGTCTCATGATCTTTAATTTAAATTCTAGTGATGAGAAAGAATATTAATATCTGCACTAAGATATAGCTTCCCGTCTTCAACAATAATTTCACTTTTGACTACCTCGAATATCTCCTTTTTGTGTAATGGCAGGGGAATGGACAAAGAAGATATTACATCTGGTTTATCTGAAGCATGTCCGCCCTCATCTTCCCATCGCTGAAGATCCGCAAGATCTTCTGCTGTAAAGTTGTCGTCATCAATCTTAATTTTGATACTTTTATAATGTGGTTTCATAGTTGTTACTCTGTTAACCAAAATTCAAAAATATAGCTCCTTAAAATCTAATATAATTGATGCGTTACTTTTCACAGTAAGAGATCTTCGAGTTTGTTTGTAGGGGAAAGGAGCCGGTCTTAAACTCAATGAATTATTTAAGAACAGCTTTGTCTACTAGTGTTATGTCTAAGATAAATTGTCGGGTCTAATCTCATGCATCGGCTTCGGCTTGCGAACCCACCCCGCCTCTCCCGACGGCAGTCGGGACGGCACCCCTCCCGGGGAGGGGACTTGTATGAGCCATATCCATATGTTGAGCTGTTTCTTTGAAACAGGCATTACTCATGTCTCCGAACAGAACACCAAGGAGGGGTGGATTTTGCGTGGGGTTGCGCGAAAGACGGGGTGGGTTCCCTAGAAAACTTCCTTGATGCAACCCGACACTTTAGACATGACATGACACTAGGTGTGTATACTAATAAAAGGATTACGGGGATTAACCTACGGGGCAAGTGGGGATAATACCTTCAATATCCCAACTATCATAATCTTATTATCAACCTACATAATAAATCTGAAATACGTGGATAGTATTTTCAAGAAAAACAAAGGAGCAAATATGTCTCTAGCAAAAGTTGTAGAAGTGATGGCAGAGGGTAACAGTGTGGAAGAAGCTATTGAAAATGCTGTTGAGCAGGCTTCAAAAACAATTCATGGTATTAAAAGTGTGTACCTGCAGGAAACCCAGGGTATTGTGGAAAATAACAAAGTGGTTCGCTATCGCGTCAATGCCAAAATAACCTTTGTGCTTGATGAACAGCAGGTTTAGCGTATCGATAAGCCAAATAGATAGGGAAAAAGTTTTAGTTACGCGTTTACCGGTTAAAATGTAACTCAGCTTTCTTTAAGTATAAGATTCAATCTCCCTAAATCCCTCTTCTCCTAGAAGGGACTTTGGGGAGACTGCCACTGAAGCGGGAAAGAGATATTAACAGGGTGTATGAGTTCTTCCTAGGAGAATAGCTTGTCCGCCTGCCGGCGGAAGGACAGGAGGATTGACTCGGTTTTAACGATTTTGATGGATTAAAACAAGTTGATAACCAGTAAACACGTTATTGTTACTTAATGAGAAACGGGTGTCTCAGTACTGGTTAAAACCAGGAGAGGCACTTTTGTGTAATAGCTGAGTTCTTTTGTGTGGTTCTTCTTTAGCAGTGATTCAAGCCTGTTTTTATCATAACGGACCAATACAAGCAAACCTACTGGATGATCCGTCAGATAATCTGCTATCCCGGTCAGAAACTCCTTCTGGAGAACGAGGTCGAATTGTACAGGACGCCCGTTCGTTTTTTCTTCCACCAGGTTTTTAAACCCGCGGAATTTAAGATCGGTCTCAAAATCCCGGTGTTCAGCCACGTGCAGCACATCAACATCTGAGTTAAAGGTATCGGCCCATTCCAGTATTTTTTTTAGTGCCGGCCAGTCTGCAGGACGATAATCTGTTGCAAATGCAATCGGATCGAAGGTTGTGCGGCTGCTGTTTTGAGGGATAGCCAGCACCGGTATTTCTGAATCCATTATGATATGGGACGAAATACTGCCGTATAGTATTCTGTCTACTTTGGATTTTCCTTTGGTCCCCATTACGACCAGGTCAACACCCAGCGACTTGGCTTGTTTCAGGATTTCTGTCACCACATTTCCGTTCTGCAGCACCGCGTCCACCTGCAGATCTCCATAACGCTCGGAACTGCGTATATCGGCCTCAACTTTTTC
>JBEPXS010000307.1:0-4697 GCA_041641755.1 Balneolaceae bacterium | reverse complement strand
TGCTCGGTCTTGAGGTATTTGTACGAATTATGCAGCTGGGCAACAGTATTCTGGCTGGTGCCTTGACACTCTCGCTGTTGATCTTGCCGATAATCATCGTTTCTACACGTGAGGCGGTCCGGGCGGTTCCTTCTTCCATCAGGGATGCTTCGGTTGCACTGGGAGCTTCCAAGTGGCAGACAATCTGGAACCAGATTTTGCCGGCCTCAATTGGCGGGATACTCACCGGCGTAATCCTTGCCATTTCCCGGGCAGTGGGAGAAACAGCTCCGCTTATTGTAATTGGCGCGTTGGCCTATGTGCCATTTGCTCCACGGAGCCCACTGGACGAATTTACGGTACTGCCGATACAGATTTTTAACTGGGTAACACGTCCTCAGCATGAGTTTGTCATCAATGCTGCAGCGGCTATTATTGTTTTGTTATTGATAACCTTTATAATGAACGGCATTGCCGTTTACCTGCGATACCGCTGGCAGGAGAAAGTAAATTGGTAAATAAGCTCATTGTACAGCCAGGTAAAAATATAGAAATTCAAATGAATCGTTCGTTTTAAATTGTAGTTATATGGAGACTAAACCACAAAAGGCAAAAGTGAAAGCCGTGGAAAATCAACCGGAAAAACAGTCTGAAGCTGACCAGCCGAAGTACAAACTACAGGCTAAGAATATCGATGTTTTTTATGGAGATTTTCAGGCGATACAAAATATGAGCCTGGATATTATTCCCAATTCGGTAACCGCCTTTATCGGTCCCTCGGGATGTGGTAAATCAACTTTTCTGAGGCTTTTCAACCGGATGAACGACTATATTGACAACTTTAAGATGAACGGCAAGATACTGCTTGATAATCAGGATATATATGCTCCCTCCGTGCGGGTGGAAGAACTGCGAAAAACAATCGGAATGGTTTTCCAGAAACCGAATCCCTTTCCAAAATCGATTTTCGACAATGTGGCTTATGGATTGAAGATACAGGGCATTACGGACAAGGAATTTATCGAGAAAAGAGTGATCGAGTCTCTTAAACAGGCTACATTGTACAGCGAGGTAAAAGACGATCTTAACAAGCAGGCGCTGGCCCTTTCCGGTGGGCAGCAGCAGCGGCTTTGTATTGCCCGGGCTCTTGCGGTAAAACCCTCGGTACTGCTTATGGATGAGCCAACCTCCGCTCTTGATCCGATTTCAACAGGTAAAATTGAGGATCTTATCCACGAGCTGAAGCGAAACTATACCATCGTAATTGTGACCCACAACATGCAGCAGGCCGGTAGAATCAGCAACAGAACTGCGTTTTTGTATATGGGAAGATTGATCGAATATGGTGACACAGAAAAAATATTTACTAATCCTGAAAAAGATCGTACACAGAATTACATTACAGGGAGATTCGGTTAATGTATACCGATGATGCAGGAAAATTAAAAGAATCAGCACCCATGTCACACTTAGACACTGAACTTCGTTTACTGAACGACGACATACTGGAGATTATGTACCTCGTTAAAACCCAGCTCGAGAAAGGGAGGAAGGTGCTCCTTAATTTTGACGAGGAACTGGCCCACGATGTTATCGCCAACGAGCGGCGGGTAGATGCCCTTGAACTCAAAATAGATCGGGATTGTGAAAATATTCTGGCACTTTTTAATCCCGTTGCAGTCGATCTCCGGTTTGTAATAGCCTCCCTGAAAATCAATTCTGATCTCGAAAGGCTGGGAGATCACGCCCACAGTATGGCAAAATATATTTTGGAGTACGGCAGTCCCATTGAGGAGGATCTGATCAATCAGATGAGGATTGATGAGATGTACGAGGCTGCGATCCAGATGTTGAGTAATGTGTTTAGTGCTTTTATAGCGGAAGACACCGAAAAGGCCCGTAAGGTATTTTCAAAGGATCAACTGCTCAATGAAATTAACGAACAGGCTGCGGGATATACGGCAGATATGATCCGTGAAGATCCTGACAATATTGAACTCTATCTCTACCTGTTTTCCATAATCAGGAAGCTGGAACGAGTGGGGGATCTCACCAAAAACACGGCTGAGCAGCTTATCTTTTATATCGAGGCCAAGGTGCTAAAACACAAAAAGCTCAAGTCCAAGCAAAGCAAAGAGGAAGAATAGTCGATCTTTCCACCCAGGATTTCAAAAAAATATTGTGGTCAGTACACCTCAAAAGTGATAACTACACAGGTATAATCAAGCCTGTCAACAACAAATCAGTATTAATCTTAACTTAAACAAACACTTAACATGAAGACGTCAGGAATACTTGGCGCTATATTATTGCTATGTGCGTCAACTACTTTTGCTCAATCCAGCCAGGATAAAAACGGTAAATTCAGTGGGGTACTTTTCAGTGATTACTACTGGGTTGCCGCCAGTCACGACGACAATATCGAAGGAGAAAATGGGTTCTGGTTTCGCAGGGTCTATTTTACTTACGACCGGCAACTTACAGATGCTTTTTCTGCGCGGTTTCGTCTGGAAGGAAGCAGTCCGGGCGACTTTAGTTCAAGCCAGAAGATAAGTCCTGTCGTCAAAGATCTGTACCTGAGGTGGCAGAACGAGCAGCACCAGATTGAAGCGGGTATGTCCTCAACGCCTACATGGGGACTTGTTGAAGATGTGTGGGGCTACCGGTCGGTAGAGAAAACGCCGCTGGACATGCAGAACTTTGCCAGTTCACGAGACATCGGACTTTCTTTTGAGGGAGAGCTGGACGAAGAGGGCAGGGTAGACTACCACTTTATGCTAGGAAACGGCAACAGCAACAAATCTGAGTTCAATAAGGGCAAAAAAATCATGTTTTCGATCGCCTATGAAGTTAGTGAGCATATTGTTGTAGAAGCCTATGCCGACTATAACGACAACACCGATCAGCAAGACTGGATGACACTGCAGGGCTTTGCCGGCTACCAGTCGGACGATTTTAACCTGGGTGTGCTGTTTGCCGCCCAAAAAAGAGAAAATGCAACGGACTTCACTACCGGTGATCCCGTTGATTTAAATCTGGAGATAGCCTCCGTATTTACCCGGTTTTCGTTATCTGAAAAAGCCAACGGATTTTTGAGGATAGATCATACCTTTGACGCGATTCCGGATGTCGATGATAACGATTATTTCCCGATGAGCAACCAGGCTGCTTCAACCGTTTTTATTGCGGGACTGGATTTTAACCTGGACCATAACATTCATCTGATGCCAAACATTGAGGCTGCGGTATACGATGATAGTGAATTAACGGGAGCGAAACCCGAGGCAGATTTTATTCCCAGGCTGACACTCTCTTACAGTTTCTAGTGTTATGTCTAAGATAAACTGTCAGGTCTACCCCTGCATCATCGGCTTGCCAACCCACCCCGCCCCGGGGAGGGGACTTATCGAGCCCATACCAATATGGCTAGCTGTTTCTCTGAAAACAGGCATGTAGCAAATCCCCTCCCCCGGAGGGGTGGATTTCGCGTGGGCTTGCGCGAAAGACGGGGTGGGTTTCTCAGGCAACTTCTTTGATGCAAACCGACACTTTAGGCATGACGCGACACCAGGAGAGTATTAGAAGGAGATTCAAAAAGTAGGAAGGGCAGATCGGAATAATTATTTTGGGCTTTACTGAAATTGAAGCTACTCTAATTCGTGCTTTTAAAAAAACAAAAGGCTACTCGCTGAAAGTAGCCTTTTGTGATAAATGGTTTATCAAATAATTAATTTGATGCTTGATCCTTAAATTTCGTCAACCTTACCGGTGTTCTTCCATTCTTGGATTTCAAGACGAATATCTTGTGCCGTCTTTTTGATTTGCTGAAGAGTTTTGCGAGCACGTGTACCGGCTGCTTTATTCCCTTTGTTGTAGAATTTGTTGATGTCTGGTTCTAGCTGATCTAGCAGTTCACTCATTTCGTCATATCGGCTCATTATGTAACTCCGTTAAATTAATGTTTGAATTTACTTTTACTTGATATGTGATGACAATCTTTTTAACCCGCCATCGATTGTTCGAAACTAATACATTCCAATCTGTACTGTCAAGTAAAAAAACCGATTTTTCTACTAAATTCTGTGTTTTTTTACCATTTCAGCATAATAAGAGGGGGAAGTAGCAGAAATTCACTCTTTTTACTCACGATTTTCAACTGTTTTTAATCAATCTTGTTTCGGAACTCTTTGACTGTAGTGACTTTTACAGGCATTGACAGATTATCCAAACCCTCTGGCGCGGCTTTTTCCGTATCTGAAGATCTGTCATCATTGGCAGGTGATATGTGATCATATTTTGAAAATAACAGTACTTCTTCCGGATCAAACTTATGATATAAAAATTCAAGGTAGCGGTCCATCGAAATAGGGACGGGGGTCTGGTTTGCCTGGTCCAGAACCAAATTTGAAAGCAACAGTATCGGTCCGCTGTGGAGCTTCTCAAAATAGTCCATATCGATACTTAACGCTCCATCTGCCAGTGTTACGCATTGGCGCTGGAACCCGTTTAGGCCAACCGCGGAGACTCCCTCATCAGCGAAAAGGGCAATCAAGCGGTGGTTGAGATCCTTGATAGCCCGAACCGTCGCCTCATCCCGCATAATTCCGGTTTGGATAAGGCGCTCGGTATATTCACTCTCCCCATGTACAACCATAATCTCAGGTTCCTGCTTCTGTTGAATTTCAGCTAATCCTTTTGCCATAGATGTAAGAAATAAG
>JBEPXS010000306.1:0-4704 GCA_041641755.1 Balneolaceae bacterium | reverse complement strand
TAAAAAGATGGTTCAAAAGTTAAATTACAAAGTTGTAGATACCCTGGTATCTGGCCGCCATGCTGTTGATATAGCCCTTAATCGTTCTCCCGATCTTATTCTCATGGATGTGCAGCTAAAGGGAGAATGTGACGGTATTGAAGCTATGAGAAAGATAAAGGAAGAGAAAGATATTCCTGTAATATATATATCAGGAAATTCTGATCCAGCCAGTCGAAATCGGGCCCGGAATGTTGGTTATTATAAGTATATGTCAAAACCAATCCGTATGGAAGAACTGGAAGTAGCTATCAACGACCTTTTTGCCTGTACGGCCTAAATTTGCTCTTAAATTATTGTTCCTCCCAAATTATTCCTTTATTGCTGTCTAATTAAAAACGACGGTTAACCTGGGAATTATAATGGGTGTTACAAGAGTCTCTTTTGAAAGAGGTAAGGGCAAAGGCTTCGCAAAAGATGTAAAGGAGCGGGTCAACGAATATTTTGAGAAGAATAACCTTTCCAGACATGCCAACACACAGATGGTTGCTAAAACCATTATTCTACTCACTATATATTTTGGCTCATACGCTCTTATTTTGACAGGAGGATTTTCTCAGGCACAGATGCTTTTTCTCTGTTTTGTGATGGGGATAGGCATGGCAGGTATCGGTTTTTCCATCTCTCATGATGCATTGCACGGGGCCTACTCATCTAACAAATGGATTAACAAAATACTTGGGCTCACCTTCGACCTCATGGGTGCAAACGGGTATATCTGGAAAATTACACATAATGTTATTCACCACACCTATACCAACATCTATGAACACGATGAAGATCTGGAAGTAGCTGAATTTATCCGACTATCTCCCAATGCCGAGCACAAACCAATTCACCGGGTTCAGCATATTTTAGCTTTTGTTGCCTACAGCTTTGCCACACTGTTTTGGGTTTTTGTTAAAGATTACTGGTACTTCTTAAAACCAGATCTGGGGCCCTATGAGGATAAAAAGCATCCGGTTTCCGAGTGGATTACCCTTGTCATAACCAAACTGCTCTACTACAGTTACATGCTCATCATTCCCTATCTGGTACTACCTTTAACCTGGTGGCAAGTGGCTGTCGGTTTCCTGGTAATTCATTTAACAGCCGGGGTTATTTTGGGAATCATATTTCAACTGGCACATGTGGTTGAGGGGACTGATCATCCCGAACAAAATGAAGAGGGCAACATTGAAAATGCCTGGATGATCCACCAGATGGAAACCACGGCCAACTTTGCACATGGCAACACGGTTCTTTCCTGGTATATAGGTGGATTGAATTACCAGATAGAACATCATCTTTTCCCAAAAATTTGCAGTGTTCACTATCCCGCTGTTAGTACAATTGTACGCGATGTAGCCGCACAGTACGACGTACCCTACCATTACAATGAGTCGTTCTATAAGGCGGTCCGTTCCCATTACAGAACACTGAAAAAGTTTGGCAAATATAAAAAAGTCCCTTCCGAACCCCAATCGGACAATTAATGTTAGGTTTATTGCATTAGCTGATTTTTAATCAAAATTAAATCTGCTATGAGTAACAAGCTGAAAACGCTTTCGAAAGGACAGTTGGAGTCCTTTATATCGGAACAAGTAAGTGAGTATATTGGGGAAGAATGTAGCTGCGAAATATCGAACCTGAGCGTCCCTAACATTGATAGCGAATCTCACATAGCACTACATGATAAAAGGGATATAACGTTTGAAGTGAAACTTACTTATGAGGATTCTACTTAAGTTAATCCTGAATCCCCGTAGAAAAACGGTCGGATGTTTTTTCAAGTAGTTACCGGGACGATATCTATCATTTTCACATCAATCCAAATTGGGAGGGGAACCAATTATGGAAGCTAATCTACTTTACGCTGCTGTGGCAGGTGTTGCCGGAGCTCTTGTAATGACTCTTTTCATCTACCTTTTTAAAGCTGCGGGATACAATCTGGATATCCCCTGGTTGCTGGGCACGCGGTTTGTTTCCACTCAGAACCGGAGCAAAGCATATGCTGCGGGTACTGTACTTCACCTATTGCTCGGAGCTTTGTGGGGAATCTTGTATGTCTATTTCCTGGTTGCCATGGCGGTGCCACCAAACTGGCCGGCAGGCATATTATATGGAGTTTCACACGGTATTTTTATCGGAGCGATGATCGGTATACTCTCCACTGATCACCCTAATATCGGGGAAGGTAAAGCGATGAGTGACCCCGGGATGTTTGGACACCGATGGGGCATCGGGGTATCTGTGGTTCTTCTTGTTACCCATATAATTTATGGGGTGTCCACGCTGTTGATATACGATAACCTATTTGGTTCCTAGCCAAACTGCCATTTTTACCATCTCCTGGATAATTCGGGCTAAGGCTTAGAAAGCCGGTAGTGTGTGGGAAGATTCTTCTGGCTGAATCTCGGCCTGATCACTATTTACCGAAGGCCAGTTCCAAAAACGATCTACCTGATCCTCTTCCAGATCGCGTACAGTAAAATGGTGCCCTTCCCTTCCCGAAGCCACAGTAACAGTAAAGTCGGCCAGCCCCTGCCGGTTTTGGAATGGATTAGCACTTTTACGTACCGTCTGCAACCGGTGTCGTTTAAGGATTACGGTATTGCGGCTCAAATGACGATACCGAAGAATCATGGTATCCTTGTTAAATCCTATGGCTGCATCGCTGTATTGTAAATATCCTAAATATATTGCCGGTAACACCAAACTCAAGGTTAAGTAGCTGAAGGAAAATATCAGGCAAAAAGGAATAATAATTGCCATCGAAGCAAATACCATCCTCACCATATACCGGCGTATCGACTTTTGGGGGGGACGCACGGTAAAGACCTCTTCATCATATTCAGGCAAAACACTTTTTATAAAATCAGTAACATGTGCTTTAGGTAAAATTGGAAATAGTGTCACCGACTTTCCACCTTGGTCGCCATATCCAGCACTGTCCAGCTTAAGAGTTGCGTAACCTAGCGACTGACGTAATAGCTCCTCTTTAATCTGGATCGCCTGAATTCTGTTATATGGAATTGTGAGTTGCTTTCGCTCAAAAATACCATGCGATATTATCAACTCATCCTCTCTCAGCCGGACAGCAAAGTTACCATAGGTTATCACCGCCCCCAGGAAAGACAATATCCAGGAGACTACCAAAATAAAAATGATGGAAGTTACGATTAATGTGGTACTGGCAGAATTCGGGATTACTGATTGCAGGTAAAGGATCATCTCTTGTTCAGTAACCACTTGATCAATCTGTGAGAACACTGTACCAACAATAGAAAGTGCAACACCCAAACGTCCGGAGGTAGTTGCAGCGAGAATCAGATCTTTCATGCCCAGACGATATATTTTACGGACTTCTTCCGCCTCTTCCTGTTCTGATATCTCAGATTGATCTTTTCGGAGTTTACTTCTCAGGTCATTGGCTACCTCCTTGCTAACAGCACTTATTTTGGCTCCCTCCGAGCTACTTCCGGCCGTTTTTACCTTTACTTCTACCAAACCAAACATTCGTTGCAATACCCCGGAGGTGATATCAATCACCTGGATGCGATCTTTGGTTATGTACAGCTTCTGTCGCATCAATACCCCTTGCTCAATAATCAATTGATCCTCCTCAATCCGATAAGAAAATCGTAGCCACGATAAAATGCCCCATACCAACAACACAAGTATAGTTCCGAGTATCCAGGTTGCATTGAGCAGGGTCTGTTCATCTCCACTTCCACCAACAAACAAAATTACAAGAATGGTGATAAAGTTACCCCGAATAATCTCAATTACCTTGGTAACGGCCGCTACGGGATGTTGTCGACGGGATTTAAACATCTTCTTCAGCCAATCGGGCAAAGTTAGAAATTTGGTTACGGACCTTATCCGCAGTCTCGTTATCGAGTGCAGGGATCTCGTGTGTGGTGGCTGCTGTAGTTATAGCTACAGTCGAAAGATCATAATTTCGCAGTATAGGCCCCTGCCGGGTATCGACATGCTGTACACGTTTTACAGGGATTAGTGTCCGCTTTATAATGAAAATACCGCGCCTCAGATCTACTTCATGCTCATCGATCTGGTATCGCCATCTTTTCCAGCGTAAACCAGGAACAAAGGTAGCAGTTAATACGGTAAGTATAAGGGCCAGGATTCCCACTGCTGCATCAACCCACCAAGGTGGCCCTCCACCCTGTAGTGTTATAAGAACTAAAACAGCAGTAACCAGCCAAAGTATAAATGACCAGATAAGTCCGCTCATACGCCAGGCTTTGATCGCATTTGGAGGTAAACGATGCTGAGGTTCAGGTCTCACTATATCAGATTTGTAATTTTTATAATACTAATTCAAACAACGGCAGGCTTTACTGTTTTGTTATTATTCACCTATCAGTGAGTCACTATATATAAAGCAGGCAAAGAAATTCTTGCAGAAATAAATCTTATCCCGACAAAAAATCCTTATTCTTCCCGGGTCCTATCATATATATTCAGTAAAAAAATGTATACAGCCGTTCTGTCTATGGTGATATCGTTTTTCAGATATCTATAGAGGATTTTTAGATATTATGATTTCTATACTAAATAAAAATATAAAAATAAAAAAGCCACCCAAGTTAGAGTGGCTCTTTTTGTTGTTAAATAGGAGAATCAAAATTATGACCGATTCTTGATGTCTTGGATCTCAAG
>JBEPXS010000305.1:3971-4709 GCA_041641755.1 Balneolaceae bacterium | reverse complement strand
GATAATGCCGGGAAAAAGGGTGGGAAGATTGCCCTATTAGGTGCAAGGTGGTATCCTTGCCATTATTTAATTTATTCAGGTGGTATCGCTGCTTTAGCTGGTCAAAACTTTCAAAGTTTACATACAATTTTTAACTCGAAGATAGGTGCAACTATTTCTGGGAATGAAAGTGAAGATATACTTACGGTATCACATGAAGGTATTATGGAGATGCATAGGACAAATGTTTTTAAAAATATTCCAGGTCATGAAAAGAATCATGTTCCAAGAAGTGAATATCTTTTTAAAGAATTGCAACCGAAAATTGAAGATTTGCTTTTTCTAGGAAGAAGCTATGAAAAAATGTTTGATAAATTTGAAGTTTATTTCTGCCTTGAATATGCAAATAAAAATTATGACGGTAAGCATTTTTGGATGCCATATGGGAGATTCGCTTACAAATACCGTAGATCAATTAGGCGGGACAATCTATTTAAGGAAGTATTGAATTCTGCTAAGGAACAAAAAGAAGATTGGGCACCTATTGAAGCTGGTTTGTTCAATGCTTCATATAGTAGGTTTGAACAAATTGCTAATAAAGCAGAAGAATTCATTGAGAATTTGAGACTGATTTAACAGCCTAAAAAAATTGATAGCTTAACTCCAGCCTACGCTATTATCATACTTCGCTAAATTTATAATCCACTTCTTTTTTACCCGCTCAAATCCACCGCCCTCTTTAAGCACGCATACCCAATT
>JBEPXS010000305.1:0-3961 GCA_041641755.1 Balneolaceae bacterium | reverse complement strand
CTTATTAAATAAGGGAAAATTAGGGCGATAACTAAATTCGGGGATTATGAAGACAACAATTGAGCGTTTTATTTCTATTATTTTGCTAGCCACTCTGTTATCCTGTTCCAACAAGGAAACAACCGACCAAACCGCAAAGGAAGAGCCGAATGTGGTCGAAGTTTCTGCAATATATGATGCAGAAAATGATCTTCACCTCTTCCAGGCCGAAGCCGATACTATTGCGGCGGGATGGACTACATTCAGGTTTATAAACAGAAGTCCAATGGTGCATTTTCTGTTTTTTGATCTCTTACCGGAAGGGAAAAACAGTGAGGACCTTTTGAGTGAGGTGAGTCCTGTATTTCAGGAGTCATCCTACCTGATTATGGAAGGAAAGAATGAGGAGGCGATGGCCAAATTTGCTGAACTACCGGCTTGGTTCAACAAAATAGTCTTTTGGGGTGGAGCCGGTTTTGTTTCTCCGGGAAAAACAACTGAAACTACTCTGTTTATGAAGTCCGGTAATTATGTGATGGAGTGCTATATTAAAACGGAGGATGGTACATTCCACTGGAAGAAGGGGATGCACCGCGACTTACATGTTAGCAGCGACTCAACAGATGTCAGGCCGCCAAGCTCTCCCACCATTGAAATTACAACTACTGATAACGGACTACAAGTAGAGGGTGAACCTACGCCCGGCAAGCATCTCGTAGCGGTTCACTTTAATGAGGACAATCCGGGATTGATTGCGAGGGATGTTCATGTAGCACAAATAAATGAAGATTCAAGTATAAAAGAGATAGCAACCTGGATGGACTTTAATAATGCCAAGGGGATGGTTTCTACTTCGGAAAATCCCGGACCTGCAATTTTTGTGGGTGGGACCCATGAATTGCCGAGAGGCAATAAGGCTTACTTTACTCTTGACCTAGAGCCGGGAAAGTATGCCTGGATATCTGAGCAACCTGTTAATAAGACAACGATCCAAGAGTTTACAGTTGAAGAAACTGAGTAAATAATTCCTATTATTTATTGGCCGAGAGTAGGGTGAATTCAGGATCTGAAATCAGGTTCTATGCGAATAATAGAACCCTGTTGTGTAAGGTGTTCATTATCAGGAAAAAGAGCTGCATTTTTTTAGTCTGAAGCAAAATATTGAGAAATCAGATCTTTCATATAACAAAGTCGGTATTTGTTGTAAGGGTGAGGATGGCAAGAATCCTATTTCTAAGCACTTTAAGGCAGGTATAAAAAATTAGCAGCCCTCCAGTCAAGGATGGGCTGCTAAATATCATCTACAGACGGCTATTACCCCATTTGCACTTTTAACATAATCTTCAGAGGGGTGTACTTCAATAGATAAAAGACCGTAATTTGCCTACGTATTTACACGTATTTTGGTTAATAATCGATAAACCCGCCGCTATTCGGACGAAACAAGATCATTTTTAAGGGCAAAACGGACGAGTCCGGCCGTATTTTTGATGTCCAGTTTCTGCATCAGGTTGAACCGGTGGGTGTCTACCGTGCGGGGACTGATATACAATTTCTTGGCGATCTCCTGGCTGGTGTATCCCTCCACAATGAGGTTCAGAATTTCGTGCTCCCGCTTGGTGATATTGACATCCACATCTGATGTTTTGTCGTTCCCGGTTCCGGTCTTGTTGAGGTAGGAGTCGGTAATTAATTTTGAAATCGGGTCACTGAACACCTGCTGGCCTTTCATCACGGAGCGTATGGATTGCAGCAGTTCAGACTTCTGGGTGTTTTTTAGGAGGTACCCGTTGATATCGGCCTCCAGCACCTTATCTAGGATATCCTTGTCTATATGCATCGAAAGGATCAGTATTTTGACCTCGGAATCTATTTTGCGCAGTTCTTTGGCCGTTTCAATGCCATCCTTTTCGGGCATACTGATATCGAGGATGCAGACATCAGGTCGATGCTCCTTAAAAAGTTCGACACACTCATTCCCTGTGGAAGCTTCGCCGACAATATTTATATCGTCTGATGATGCCAGATATTTGGTTACTCCGAACCGGAGAATTTCATGGTCATCAGCTACTAGTACATCTATTGGTTGCATTAGTATGTTCCCGTCTGTTTAATCCCACTCCTAACCTGTACACTCTTTATTGTTACATAAAGAGATGATAAAAACACGTTAATCAATGTAAATATTTCACTCATTTAAGCAAACATAAATTCATAAAGAATAAAAAATTAATGAATTATAACACTCTGTGTTAATTTCCACTCTTTATAGAGGGCTCTCAAAATACAGAGATTGAGCAAAACAACAGTTTGCAAAGTCCTCTATTGGTTAGTGACAACTTCTTTTTATTCTGCTGGGATTGTCAGGATTATAGTTCGGTATATCATAAATATGCTGTCGTCGCATTAGTTATCAATTGATAACGAGTGCAGCGGAAATTTATGATTAAAAAGTTCTTGCAATATGATTAAGCGATTGGTTTTCATATTACTTATTTTCAGCCTTTTAATTTAATTGGAACAGGGAATATATCGAAGAACAATTTATGAGTTTGAAACGTACGCACACCTGCGGGGAGCTGACCGGGCAAAATGTTGGAGACCAAGTAGTACTGAATGGTTGGGTTTCTGCACGGCGCGACCTCGGCGGAGTTATTTTTATTGACCTGCGCGACAGATATGGCATTACCCAGATCGTATTTAAAGAGGAAAACAAAAAGGCACATGCAATTGCAGAGGATATACGAAGTGAATATGTGCTTGGCGTAAAAGGACAGGTTGAAAAAAGATCTGAAGATACCGTTAACCCGGACCTCTCGACAGGCCAGGTGGAAGTTTTTGTGGATGAAATTACCATCTATTCCGAAGCCGAAACACCCCCGTTCGAGATTAAGGATGATCTGGAAACGGGCGAAGAGCTTCGCCTGAAATATCGATACCTGGACTTGCGTCGTTCGGAGGTGCAACAGAACATGATGCTCCGTTCCGATGCGTACCATTCCATTCGCACTTATTTTCATGACAGGGATTTTGCAGAGGTGGAAACACCTTTCCTGATGAAGAGTACCCCGGAGGGCGCGCGCGATTACCTGGTACCCAGCCGCGTCAATGCCGGCAAGTTTTTTGCGCTGCCGCAGAGTCCGCAGACCTACAAGCAGCTGCTGATGGTTTCCGGCTATGACCGGTATTTCCAGATTGTGAAGTGTTTTCGTGATGAGGACCTCCGCGCCGACCGCCAACCGGAGTTTACCCAGGTTGATGTTGAGATGTCGTTCGTGGATGAGGATGATGTGATGGAGATGACCGAAGGGCTTATGGCAAAATTATTGAAGGAGGCGGTAGACCAGGAGGTTGGCACGCCATTTCCCCGTATGACTTATGAAGAGGCGATCCGGACCTACGGAACCGACAAGCCGGACACCCGGTTTGGTCTCGAGTTTGTTGACTTTTCTGATCTGGTCCGGGAGTCTGAATTCAGGATTTTTTCCAAAACCGTGGAGAGCGGTGGTGCTGTCATCGGTATCAACGTTCCGGGGCAGGGCACGATGGGGCGCGGTGCGCTCGACCGCCTGACCGAACGCGTGCAGGATGAAGTTGGATCGAAAGGGCTGGTCTATATTAAACAGAACGAAGAGGAGGGCACCAAGTGCAGCGTGGGTAAATTCCTCAAGGATGAAACCATCGAGGCGATGATCGACAAGGCCGATGCCGACATGGGTGATCTCATCCTGATACTGGCAGGGCCCAAACCGACCGTCTTTGAACAACTCGGCGACTTGCGGCTGATGATGGGCAAGGAGCATAATCTTATCGATGAGGATAAGTACAATTTGCTTTGGGTCACGGACTTTCCCCTGGTAGCGTGGGATAAAGAAACCCAGCGTTATCACGCGCTTCATCACCCGTTTACTTCGCCAAAGAGTGAGGATCTGGAGAAGATGGATTCCGATCCGGCGGAGATCACCTCCCGTGCCTACGATTT
>JBEPXS010000304.1:0-4753 GCA_041641755.1 Balneolaceae bacterium | reverse complement strand
AAACAGCTTGCCCTGCTGAATGGTAAATTCAATATCCTGCATATCCTGGTAATGCTGCTCCAGCTTGTGCGTTACTTCCCGCAGCTCATGGTAGCTTTTTGGCATTACCTCTTTCAGTTCATTGATGTTCCTGGGAGTACGAATACCCGCTACAACATCTTCACCCTGGGCATTCACCAGAAATTCTCCATACAATTCACTGTTCCCGTCGGAGGGATTTCGCGTAAAGCACACGCCGGTGGCACAGTCGTCACCCATATTTCCGTAGACCATCGCCTGAACGTTTACTGCGGTACCCAACAGGCCGGTTATTTTGTTAATCCTGCGGTATTTAACAGCCCGCTTGCTACTCCATGAACCAAATACGGCATTAATGGAAAAGTGCAGCTGTTCTTGTGGACTTTGGGGAAACATGTGCCCAGTATGCTTTCGATAAACAGCTTTATACCTGTTAACCAATTCTTTCAGATCTTCGACTTCCAGTTCGGTATCGAGCTCTACCGATTTTTCATCCTTCAGTCCCTGGAGCGCTTCTTCGAACTCTTCATGGGGAATCTCCATCACTACATCACCGAACATATCGATAAACCGGCGGTAGCAATCGAAGGCAAAACGTTCGTTGTCAGTTTTTTCGGCCAGCCCCTGTACAGATTTATCGTTGAGGCCGAGGTTGAGCACCGTATCCATCATACCCGGCATCGACTGTGCCGCCCCGGAGCGTACCGAAACCAGCAGTGGATTTGAGGAATCCCCAAACTTCAGGCCCATTTCATCTTCTACATGGTGAATCGATTCCTGCACCTGCTTTTCCAGGCCATCCGGCCATACGCCATCTTTTTCATTGTAATGCTTACATACTTCGGCAGATATCGTAAAACCGGGAGGTATCGGCAAACCAATACTGCTCATTTCGGCAAGGTTAGCCCCTTTGCCGCCCAGCAGCTCTTTCATTGCCCGATCTCCTTCGGCGGTACCGCCGCCAAACCTGTATACCATCTTTTTAGCTTCCATAACTACTCCTTAGACTGTTTTTGAAAATTTTCGATCGGCTTCCGATGTGTTCAGGTAACGGTCAAAACACATCGCTATATTACGGAGGAAAAGTCGACCTTCTTCAGTGATTGTAATATTCTTTCCGTTAATGTTAACCAAGCCATCCTGCACAAGTCCGGCCAGCTTTTGTAGTGCATCACTAAAGTATGTATCAAATACTATGCCCCATTTTTCCTCCATCTGAGCTCCATCAAGCCCCATCCTGCACATAATTCGCATTATTGCATCTTTCCGGATCAGATCGTCCTTGCACAGATGCAACAGTTTGCGAATGGGTAGTGTATAATTATTCAACGAGTCGTAATACTCATTCAGTTCCTTGCTGTTCTGCCAGTACACTTCGCCCACGTTTGATATACCAGACATTCCAAATGCGTAAAGGTCGGCACCCGCCAGCGTACTGTATCCCTGAAAATTTCTTTGCAGTGATCCTTTCTCCATCGCTTTTGCCAGCTCTTCATCTTTTCTTGAAAAGTGATCCATCCCGATAAACCGATAGTCATTGTCCGTAAAATGGCTGATAGCATCCAGCAGCATAGCGAGTTTCTCATCAGTTGCCGGCATATCATCGGCATTAAGCAATTTCTGGGCCGGCATTACCTGTGGGATGTGGGCATAGCTGTAGACCGCCAGCCGGTCAGGCTCTAGCTGCAATACGTCATCCATCGTTTTTCGGAAGGTCGTTAACGTCTGCAGTGGCAACCCGTAAATAAGATCAAAATTGATAGAATTGATCCCCTCCTCGCGGAGCCATTCGGTGACCTGCCGGGTCTGCTCAAAAGGCTGTATGCGGTGGATCGCCTCCTGTACTTCCGGGTTGGTATCCTGCACGCCCAGTGAAGCCCGGTTGCAGCCGATGGCCCGCAGCGCCTGTATGTGAGCATGGGTACAGCGACGAGGATCGATCTCTACGCTGAACTCGGTCCGTTTATCCGTCTTAAACCGGTGATGGATCGCCTTGCCCAGTCGCATCAACTGTGAGGGAGACAGAAAGGTGGGAGTGCCACCACCAAAATGAATTTGTACTACGTTGGAGCGGGGATGAATGACCTGTCTGATAAGATTCATCTCCTTTTTCAGATACTCCAGATACACGTCCCCGCGATCCTGATCTTTAGTAATCACTTTGGTACAACCACAATACCAGCACAACGAGAAACAGAAAGGAATGTGGAAGTAGAGCGATACAGGATGGGGTTCACTGTTTCGGTCTACAAGATATTTCTTGAGATCGAGCTCGGACTGCTCATCAACCTCTTTAAACTGTACAGCCGTCGGATAGGAGGTGTACCTCGGCCCTTGGACATTGTATTTCTTTATAAGATTAAGATCCAAGTCTGAAGCTTTCATTTTTCCTAGTTCATATATTTTGGAAGAAAGGTTGTTGTATCCCGGGAAAGCTCATGCACACATTCTTTACTGTCATAAGAGGATGAAGAGACATATCCAGATGCAACAAGCAATTTCTCCTCATCAATCTCTAAATGGAGGGAGGCATCACTTTCGGTAACCCCCAGGCAGGTACGGGGAATAGCGAAATGACGATTGGTTTTTCCAAAAAAATCAGCATAGCAAAGTACAATGTATACAATTTCGCCACTCTGCGGATCAACCATCACATTTTGTACAACTCCGATGTCTTCCCCCCTGGAAGTTTTAATTCTTGTTCCCATGATATCGGTAACTAATTGAATTCCTTTCTTCATAATTCTCTAATCAAAATGTTAAATACTTTTGCTTCTAATATTTTATTTGTCTGAACTCCCTACTTTCGAAGATCCAAGTGAAATAGTTACAGAACCTTGCATAGGGGTTTGGACTACTTCTTATAAGTTTATTTAAAAATCCTTCTTCAGGAAGAGGCGGTTTCCTCTCCAAAGTGGAATAGCCAACCATAGCATCAGGCAGGCACCGGCCACACCGACACCCAGCATGCTACCAAAAAAACGATTAAAAACAGCGCCGGTATATCCCATAAGGGCTGAAATATCGAACTCCAACAATACCGTTATTCGTGCCAGGTCAATAGGGTTCAGCATCGCCATTGCAAGCATAGGCTCTTCGATGGGATAATCGCCAAGCAGAAAGATCGCCAGCAGTACCAGTCCGTCGTAGATGACGGCAAGAAACAGCCAGCTTACCAGTGCAAACCCCAAACCCTTGATGCGATCTTCGAAGAACTTGAGACCTAACCAAAATCCCAATCCGGTAAATAAGAGGGTCAAGAGATTCCCCAGCAACAGTATCAATAGAATAGAATTAATACTGGTCGTTACAATCATTCCCGTGTAAACCAGCGGTAACCCGATCCCAATTGTGAAAGCAAGAGCCAGTGGGAAAGCCAATCCACCGAACAATCCCCAAAAAAGGGTTGTTCGATTCAACGGCTGTGCAAGTAGCAATTCGGTAAATTCCCGTGACTGATATAAGTACAAAGCCCCGTAAATCATCCCGACAAGTGGTATTAACAACAACATTATATTGGAAATACTTAGTATCGCTTTCGGTCCCGTACCACCAAATCGTATCATTGCGTCGGCGATAAGCAAATAGATGAAACCGTAACCGATCACCCATTTACCGCGAAAAAGGTCTTTCCATTGATATTTTAAAATTGTTAACGTCTTCATGCTGCTTCCTCCTCCATCATTTTAGCTACGGCACCTTCAAGTCGTTGCTCCTTTTGTTTTTCAATTAGTTCTCTCATCGGACCGTGATATCGTATTTTGCCTTCAACAATAAAGATCAGGTAATCAGCTAATTCTTCAATCTCACTCATAATATGTGTAGTAAGCAGAATCGTCTTACCCTCTTTCTTTTCGCTGTGTACCAGCCTTTTAAACTGTACGCTGGAATGTGGATCAAGACCGGCTGTCGGCTCATCAAAAATCAAAATCTCCGGTTCAAACATCATTGCCAGTACTGCCCCCACTTTTTGACGGGTTCCACCTGAAAGGGTCCGCATTCTCTTTTGAAGCTCAGATTCAAGCCCAAAATGTCTAATCAACTCTTTTTCATTCGTCTTCCTGGCATTTCGTACTTCCCTGATAAATTTAAAGAGCTCGTCCACTGTCATATTTTCGGGATAACGGGCAATCTGAGGCATATAGCCTATTTTCCCGCGATAATCCCACTGGTCTTGAATTGATTCTCCATCTATAAAAATATCCCCGGCATTGGGTTTAACCAGTCCCAGCAAGGTCTTGATAACCGTCGTTTTTCCGGATCCATTAGGGCCAACTATACCGGTGGCCTGTCCGGACGGAATCTCCAGATCTATGTTGTCAAGAACCGTCAGGGGACCAAATTTTTTCCTCAATCCTTTTATTGAAATCATGATACTTTGGTCATTTTCGGTTGAGAGTCAACGAGGGTTTCGGGGGTAAGGACCGGCATAATGCGCTCGGCTGCATCCAAAATATCGATTAGCAGGCTGCGCAGAAGTAATAGCGACTGCGGCTGCTTTTCAACTAATATGGAAAACAGTCGAACCGGTCTGTGCGGGACGTCGCCTACGCCGTCCCGGTCCAGATCGTATCCTTCATAGTGACTCCAGTAATTTTTGTTAAATTCGTTGTAATTCTTCATGCTATTTGTCGCCACCTCAAAACTGTTGGCGATAAAGTTATTTTCGGTAAAGATATTGTCAGTCGAGTTCGCCATCAGCTTAACCGCCCATCCATTCTGGCGGAAAGTATTG
>JBEPXS010000303.1:0-4764 GCA_041641755.1 Balneolaceae bacterium | reverse complement strand
TTTTCGCTCCTCTTGATGTTCTTTGATGCGCCTGCCCAGGAGTCGTTCTACCAGCATCCGATCTTCAGGTGGGATGGAGGTATTGAATTCACAAATTTTCTTATCGGCTGTCATGTAATCAATGGTTATCACATCCTCCGAAACCCACTCAAAAGCCAACACCAGTTTCCACTCGATATATTGGTCGAGTATAAGTATTCCCTTAGTGCGAAATTCCGGGACTATCCGGACTGTCCAACCGAAGAAACCAAATCCAATAAGAGATAATCCTGATGTAATACCGATACCACTGAACGGACCCATTGTTAGGATGCCGGTGCGGTAAATTCCGTAAGCAACCAGCAGGGCTGCTATAAGGTTTGGAGCTACGTCTATCCAGAAAGACTGGTGCATATACTCGATGGCTCCGGCCTGTCTTTTCTTAACAATCAGTTTGGTTCCATTACCCAAAAAGAAGCCGGTAGCCAGTATATAAAGTCCCATTGTAATGTTTGCAGCAATCGCCTGGGTAAAAAGTCCAATCCAGTTTGCAATAGACAATACTGTTAATACAATGATACTTCCCAGCATTGCATTTGTCACATTCCGCCTGTTTAAATGCTCCAGCCGCAGATATTGACGATATCCAAACCATGCAGAGAACAGAAAAGCCAGGACAAGTATTGTAATCAGCAGAACCATGAGATAAATTTGGGTGAAAAAGTTTCTGAAAACTTAGTTCTTGAATAGTTATCATTCAAGAACCATTTACCAGGATTTTAAAATAAAAACAGAAGGATTTCATGGAGAAGCAATATCAACCTAAAGGGGTTGAAGTACGAAATTCTGACCAGGAACTGGAAATCCAGTGGTCAGATGGGCACACCTCAGTTTACACACTCTATGGATTACGCAAAAACTGTCCCTGTGTGCAATGTAGGGGTGGACATGGAGAAATGGGAAATTATGATATGTCGTACTTTTTTGTTGATCCCCCTCGGAGTGTGGAAGTTGGGAACATTCGCCAGGTAGGGAATCATGCTATCCGTATTTACTGGAGTGACGGTCATAGCGACGGCATGTACCAGTGGGAGACTTTGCGCAAGCTTTGTCCCTGTGCTGAGTGCCATCCTGCGCAAGAATAAAAGTAGTTTATTTTTTATTCTTGCATCCTGGAATAGATAAACCGAAATCCAGTTGACACCGCTCAGATGTAATCAGAAAAGACCCGTTCCAGCGTTTGATTGAAGTTCTGTATGGGAGTCGGTTCAAAGGTTTTACCGGTCAACTGTTCGTACAATTCCGCGTATCGTTCGTGGACTTCCCATCGAAATTCATCCGGCAGATTTGGTAGTCTTTGCCCCTCCAATCCCTGGAAATCATGTTCCATCAGCCACTCCCGCAAAAATTCTTTTGAGAGCTGTTTCTGGCGCTGGCCTTTTTCCAGACGTTCCTGGTATTCATCGGCGTAGAAATAGCGGGAGGAATCGGCCGTATGCACTTCATCTATCAGCGTAACGTTTCCGTTGTGAAGACCGAATTCGTATTTTGTATCCACTAAAATCAATCCCTGCTTACGTGCAACCTGCTGTCCTTGTTCAAATACTTTAAATGCTTTTTGGCGAATCTCCTGCCAGATATCTTCCTTAACAATTCCCCGGTTAAGAATCTCCTGTTCAGAAATATCTTCATCATGTCCTTCTTCGGCCTTGGTTGCGGGGGTCAATATTGGTTTTTTAAATTTTTGGTTTTCAATCATCCCATCTGGCAGGGAAACCCCACAGAGTTCACGCTTACCAGAATTGTAGACTCTCCAGGCGTGACCAGTCAGGCATGCCCGGATAACCACTTCCACCGGTAATGGGTCACATTTTTTTGCAATTGTTACATTCGCATGCGGAATATTAATCACATGTGTATCTACAATCTCTTTTACCTTTTCGAATCCAAATGCAGCCAGCTGGTTCAGGATCTGTCCCTTAAAAGGAATAGCCTGGCGCATAATATGGTCGAATGCTGAGATTCGGTCGCTCACCACAATGCCGAGCGTTTCATCATCCAGCTCGTAGACTTCGCGCACCTTCCCCCGGTAGGGTTTCGGCAGACCGGATACCTGTGTTTCTGTAATGCAATGATTCAAGGCTTCGCTACGGTCAATAGAATATGACATGGGTCAGTTGTTCAGTATCTGTATTAATCAGGTCAAGAGAAAATCTAAAAATATTGAGATAATCTGAAATCCAATTTCACTTGTATTACGTAATTTTTAGATAGTAGGAATAATTGGTCAGGGAACTTTTTACTTTGGATCTGGCATTCTTATATCTCGCAGGTAATATAATGGGGTAATATGACTGATCTGTTTCGAATACCATTTATTTTGATTCGCCCTCTCTATGAACGGACTACTATGCATCGTTCGGTAGTAGAAGAGGTGGAGAATAAGCAGTTGCAGGCTGCCTATGGCCAATGTCGCGAGATAACACGTCATCATGCCAAAACCTTTTACATGGCGACACGTTTTCTTCCAAACAAAAAGCAGAGGGGTATTTTTGCCATTTATGCACTTTGTCGTTACATCGATGATCTGGTAGATGAAGCGGAAGACTTGGTGGCTAGAAAAAAAATCGTCTACTCAGACATTCGTTGTGAACTGGACAAATGGAAAGAAAAACTTCGTGATACGTATGATGGGAAACGACATGATGATCCGATACTGCTGGCATTTTCGGATGTACTGAGAAACTACCAGATCCCGATGCATTTACCGTTTGAGCTGATGGAGGGGGTGTGTTTGGATCTCTATAAGAATCGTTACAATACATTTGAGGAATTACACAGTTACTCCTACAAGGTGGCATCTACAGTTGGTCTGATGACCAGTGAGGTATTCGGATATAGTTCAAAGAAAGCCCTGCAGCATGCAATAGACCTCGGAATAGCGATGCAACTCACTAACATACTCAGAGATGTGGGAGAGGATCTTCGAAAGGATCGCATCTATCTGCCGAAAGAAGAACTGGATAGGTTTGACGTCTCCGAGGACGATCTTTTTGAGCATAGACTTGACGAGTCGTTTATCAGTTTGATGCAGTTTCAGATTGAACGCGCCCGAACATATTATACAAGCACTGATGAGGGGATCGAGATGCTTGACAAAGACAGTCGCCTGCCTGTCTATTTGGCCAGGTTCAATTATGGCCGAATACTCGATAAAATTGAAGACAACCAATACGATGTGTTTGAACAGAGAGCCTATCTGAATACCACTGAAAAGCTTGCAATTCTACCCCGAATTTTATACCGCATGAAATATTTTTCTTTCTGATAATTCCTCTTACACATTAGATTGTGATCTTTTATATTGATTTCAAATCGGAAAACAAGAGAAAGGTCAGTTGAATGGAAAAAAAAGTGAAAAAATGGCGGAGTCCGAGTCTTGGAAAAAGTATGGAACTCCGTATTTACGGTGAATCGGGCACTCCGGTACTGGCAATACCGACCAGGGGAAAGGGGGCCAGGCAATGGGAGGAAAGGAGCATGGTCGATTCGATCTCCTTCCAGTTGGAAAATGGGTATAACCAGCTTTACTGCATTGAGTCAGCCGATGAGGAGAGTTTTTTCAATAAAGATATTAGTCCTGCTCAACGTATTATTCGTCATATACAGTACGAGTCATTTGTAGTTGAAGAGGTCGTACCCCTGATAGAGGATAACAGCAGTATCGATTTTTTGATTGTAGCCGGGGTAGATGTGGGCGGATATCATGCGGTCAATCTTGGCCTGAAACATCCGGGCAGTTTTGGTAAGGCTATCGGTATTAGTGGTGTCTATGACATCAATCCCTTTCTTGATGATTATTATGATGAAAATATCTATTACAATAATCCGGTGGACTATCTGCCGAATTTGAGTAATGAAAAGCTTTTGGATAAAATCCGAACCGTTGACTTTCGGCTGGTAAGTTATACTAACGATCCACGGAAAGATGTGGCCTATCGACTTGATGAAATTTTTAAAACCAAAATGTTAGATCATGAACTTGATGTGTGGCAAATGCAATCGGATGATGAGTGGGATGTATGGAAGCAGATGTTTAAAATTCACATCGTATAAAGAATTATGAGAGATATTAAAAAAGTTCTGGTTGCCAACAGAGGCGAAATTGCACTTAGGGTTATACGTACTTGTCGCGATATGGGAATTGAGTCGGTGGCTGTATATTCCGATCCGGATGCAAATGCACCCCACGTACTGCACGCTGATGAGTCGGTACATATCGGGCCGGCCGCTTCCTCGGAAAGTTATCTGGATTTCGACAAAATTATCGGTGCAGCTAAAAAGAGCGGAGCTGATGCGATCCATCCGGGATACGGATTCCTCAGTGAGAACGGTGATTTTTCTGAACGTTGTAAGGATGAGGAGATCATTTTTATTGGTCCAAGTGCCGAATCTATTCGCGTGATGGGAGATAAAATGGCCGCACGCGAACTTATGAGTAAGGCCGATGTCCCCTATCCACCCGGTACAAAAGATGCTCTCAAAGATTCTGAAGAGGCTGAAAAGATTGCCGAAGAGATCGGATACCCCGTACTGGTGAAGGCTGCTGCTGGTGGTGGTGGCAAAGGCATGCGTATTATATACGATAAAAAGGAGTTCCAGTCGGGGATAAAGGCAGCGCGATCGGAGGCTCGGAATGCGTTTGGCGACGACCGCGTCTATATCGAAAAATATCTTGTGGAGCCCCGACATGTTGAATTTCAGATTATTGCTGATGAACACGGT
>JBEPXS010000302.1:0-4766 GCA_041641755.1 Balneolaceae bacterium | reverse complement strand
TGAATAATGCTAAGGTAACCGATAATAGCCGGGGATATGATAAAAAGGGAGACACCATAAGGGAGACCTGACCAGAAGAGCATAACCGGAATTAATGCTAGAAATACAACGGCGGTACCCATATCATTTTGTAAAATGACCAGGAGTGTAGGGACAAGTATAAGAAGTACAGCAACAAGCGCAGAACGTAGGTTCTCTGCTGTTATATCTCGACGACTGGTAAGGTAGTTGGCAACGGCGAGGATAGTGGCAATTTTCATAAATTCACTGACCTGCAGGTTTACAGGCCCAATCTGCAACCAGCTTTTTGCACCGTTAATTTCTTCTCCGAACAGGAGCGTCAGTATCATCAGTAGTATCCCCAGTCCATAAAAGAGGTAGGACAAGCTTTGAAAGAGACGGGGAGAAAGAAATTGGATGCCAATGAGAATGCAGATAGAGATACCAATCCACACCAGCTGTTTAACAAAGTTATTCTGGATAAATTCAGGCAAGAACTGGGCGACCGGTCCCTGGGTTGCACTGTAAATACCTACCAACCCAACGATCGTAAGTCCAGCCCAAAAGAGGATAAGGGACCAGTTGATATCTCTTATATTGTTCATTCCTCCTCCTCGTTTTGACTATCATCCCTGGGTTCAAAATTTTTCACATACCGGTATACATAATCCCTTTCAATTTCACCTTTTAGATACCGCTCTATAACAAGTGATGCGATAGGGACGGCAGAAATTGAACCATAACCGGCGTTTTCGACCAAAACGGCCACGGCAATCTGTGGGTTTTCCAATGGCGCAAAACAGATAAACCAACCGTGGTCTTGTCCGTGCGGGTTTTGAGCCGTACCTGTTTTCCCGGCTACTTTGATACTATCCAGGTTAGCGTACCAGCGTCCACTGCCATCGGTAACGACCCGCCGCATTCCCTCTTTGACGATGTCGATTTCATATTGATCGACCCAGCTTATTTTAGTTGGTTGTGGATCGGTAAGGGATACCTGGCCCTCGGGAGTGCGGATTCCCTTTACCAGATGTGGTTGAACACGATACCCGTTGTTTGCTATGCCCGCAGCCACTACAGCCATCTGCAGGGGGGATGCAGCAATAACTCCCTGGCCAACTCCCAGGTTGATTACATCGCCAATTCCCCATTGGTTCTTACCAAAAGCCCGGTTCATATAGCTGCTGTCGGGAAGAATTCCGGATGTCTCATAAGGCAGATCAATGCTGTTTGTACGACCCAGACCAAATTCGGAAGCCAGTTCATGCCATCGGTTGAATTTTCCGGTAGATGCAATTCTGTCCATCAGCCAGAAAAAGAAGGTATTGCTTGATTTTTCAATAGCTTTTCCTACGGTGTATTTCCCAGGATCAGCCAGATCGTTATATCGACGGCCACGATAGTAATAGCCTGGATTGTTTATTTCTGTTTGTGGGGTGATGATTCCCATCTCAAGGCCCATAAGTGCCATCAGGGGTTTAAGTGTCGAACCCGGGGGCTGCTTGCTGGAGATAGCACGATTGTACAGTGGATTCGTGGTATCCACATTGATAGACTGCCAGTAAACCGAGTCAATTCGACCAGAAAGTCGCCGTACGTTATACTGCGGTGAGCTTACCATCGAAAGGATTGAACCATCATTGGGATCTAATGCTACTACCGCACCCTGTTTCCCTTTCATTAGGTCTTCGGCAAAAAGTTGCAGATCCGTATCGAGAGTGGTATAAAGGTCGTTACCTTTTTGGGGAGCTTCACGTGTATTTTCTTCATTAAATGGTCCAAGCGACTGTCCCAGTGCATTTATTCGGATATATTCAATCCCCGTGTTACCCCGCAGTTGATCCTCGTAGGCCATCTCGAGTCCGCTTTTCCCCACTTTATCTCCCATGTGATACTGATTTGACTCCTGGTATTGCTCCTCAGAAACTTCCCGGAGATACCCAAGCACATGTGAAGCTTCCATACTGTCGACGGGGTAATGGCGTTTGCTTTCTATCTGATGACCGATACCGGGAAGTCTCCAGATGTTTTCCTGGATTAGTGAAAATTTTGGAAAACTCAGTTCGGTAAACAGCCGGGATGATCGATACCAGGAATAGGATTGAGCTTCATCAATTCGCTTGCGCACTTCTGTTTCTGGCATACCGATCAGATCTGCCAATAGAGGGGTATTAGACCGATCATAACTGGCTGGGGTTATTGTGATGGAGTAGATCGGTTCGTTGTCTACAATAAGCCTGCCGTTACGGTCGTAGATCAGTCCCCGGGCAGGATTTATGATTTCCTGTCGGAGTGAATTCTCACGGCTCAGTGGGCTATAAAGATCATAGTCAATAATCTGAAGCTGTACAAGCCGCCCCAGCATAAGAAGCCCCAGCCCGAGCATCGCGAACTGTAATACGCGAATAGAGGTTTTTCGTCGTTTATTTTTTCGATGCCTCATTATTTTTTGAGCACCAACTGCTTATTAATTAGTTCTGAAAAGCTGTATAAAGCAGGCAACTATGGTGGTATAAATCGCATTTCCTATCCACTGCCGCCAAAATAGAAGTTCTGCTGAATAGTTTTCTACACTGAAGCTTAAACCTAAAAATATGATATTATGCAGTAATGCCGCAATACAGACTATGAAAAAAACTTGACCAATCAGCAAACGTGCTTCTGAACTTTTAGGGATGAAGTTATAGATGATAAAAGTCATCAGGGTTTTTGAGAACATATTTAGCCCCCACAGATCTAGCAGTGCATCTTGTGCCAGTCCGAGGCCTGCAGCCATAAGCAGACAGGAGGTTCGTTCGCGAATCGTTATTAGCCAAAGCACATAGATCAACACCACGTCGGGCTGCATTTCCCAGATTTTCAGATGCCGAAACATGACAATCTGCAACCCCACAAAACCAAGGCCTATACCAAAATCTTTAAGCCGCTCAATATTCATTCAAACAGTTGATCATATTGTTGGTTTAGTTGTTGAATAGTGGTGTCTGGAGTAAATTTTACTATAAATCCCTCCGCGATTGTATGTAGATCAACAAACGGATTCAAGTAGATTTTTTGTGTTTCCTTGCCCTGTTCGGGTTCGGTACGGATTACATTACCGATTGGAATATCAGGAGGGAACTGATTACTATACCCTGATGTCACAACAATTTCTCCACTGTCTACGGGAACAGTTTGTGGAACAAAGTTAAGTACCAGTTCTTGCATCTCTTCCCCATCCCATGAAATAATTCCATAGGCTCCGGTTTGCTGTAACTTTGCACTGGCCCTAAATAAGGAGTTGTAAAAAGGCATCACCTGCGAGTAATTCTTCGCTGTAAGTATTACTCGTCCTACCAGTCCATCAGCCGAGACCATGGGCATCCCCATCTCTATTCCCTGATTGGTGCCTGCATCAACTGTGATCGAATTGTTAATTTCATTCAACTCTTTTCCAACAATATGAACGGGATAGAGTTGAAGCTCGCTTTCATGCTCTAATTCGAGCAATTCTCGAAGCTCCTTGTTTTCCTGTTCGGCGGCACGCATTCTGCTCAGTTCATCCAGAAGTAAAATATTTTGTTTGCGCAGATAGGTATTTGTTTTAAGAGCCTGGCGATACACCCGTATGTTCGAGAGTGGTTCTTCCAGGTAACTAAACAAGGTGATCGAAACTTTTCGCAGGTTATCGATCCCACCCTGATGTCGTCCAAACATTAAAACCAGAGATAGAACAAGAAGGAGCGCAGTCAGTAAATGATCTTTAGCATCTGTTATTCGGGGAAGTCGAAATCGCATTCATTTCCATTCATTATGATACTACGGTTCGGTAGTGTTCCAGGTCTTCAAGGATGGAACCGGTGCCCCTAACCACTGCAGTAAGCGGATCCTCTGCAATGTGAACGGGTAGGTCTGTAGTCTCAATAATAAGTTTGTCTAGGCTTTTGAGCAGAGCTCCACCCCCCGTTAGCATTATACCGCGATCTAAAATATCAGCCGAGAGTTCCGGTGGGGTTTGCTCAAGAGACTTGGTTATCGATTCTACAATGGTATTAACCGATTCCTGTATAGCTTCCCGTACATCCTTGGAGGTAACGTGCCGGGTGCGGGGTACCCCGTTGACAAGATCGCGCCCTTTGGTCACCATTTCGAGTTCTTCATCAAGAGGAGCCGCTGTGCCGATTTCACATTTTATATTTTCAGCAGTGCGTTCCCCGATAAGAAGGTTGTGATTACGGCGGAAATAGTTGATGATGTCTTCATTCAGCTCGTCACCACCCAGCCGTACCGATTGGGCATAGACGATACCTGAAAGCGCGATTACTGCAATTTCAGTTGTCCCGCCACCGATGTCGACAATCATGTTGCCGACCGGCTCGTGCACATTGAGACCAATGCCGATAGCGGCTGCCATAGGTTCATCCACCAGATATACTTCTTTAGCACCAGCATGTTCGGCACTGTCTCGCACAGCGCGTCTTTCTACTTCGGTAATACCGCTGGGGACACAAACAACCATTTGACGGGTAGTTGAGTACCATTTCGTTTTAACTTTTTTAATCATATCCCCGATCATCTGTTCAGCAACCTCAAAATCTGCGATTACACCATCACGGAGAGGCCGAACGGTACGGATATCTTTATGAGTTTTTTCGTGCATTAACCGGGCTTCATGTCCGGTTGCTACCGGTTCATTCTGCATATTCAGGGCAACAATGGAGGGCTCGTTAAGCACAATTCCCTCACCACGCGAATAAATAAGCGTGTTAGCTGTACCAAGGTCAATG
>JBEPXS010000301.1:0-4799 GCA_041641755.1 Balneolaceae bacterium | reverse complement strand
GAAGCTATTTCTACGATCGCCTGACGATACAATCATCAGGCTAAGGGCCTGTCGCCTGCTTAAGCAGGCTGAAAGCGGACAAGCCCACTGATTCCATCGGTGGGTAAGGGGTAGAAAGAGCTTCCATAGCAAATTTAGGGCATCCTTATATCGAACTGACGTTATTTTAACGATCCTTATGTCGAACTCACGTTAATCTATATAAAGGAGTTCTCTAACGGAAGGAAAATATAAATCCCCGGCCTGTCAACCGGTGTGAATCATAATTATGATGACTTATGAGTAATAGCCCTCTGATTTATGTTCTGGAGAGTGAGTTGAAAAACCAATTCAACAGGGAGCCACTTCTTTTTATTGGGGGGAATAGGAATGTTCTTTTTGATTAAGCTCTCCATTCCTGATTTTAAATAATAATGTGGATAATCTACGTGCAATCATATATAGCTGAATAAATAAGCTTACTGCAAGTGGCAGTTCAGCTACTAGTGGCCAGTTTAAAAAATATACTAAACCAACTGTTATAGTCGCTAAAAAGATAACAACTCCGCTAAAGAACAGTGAATCCTTCATAATTTTCAGATTTTCTGTGATTTAGAGATCGTACATATAGCTACTCATCATTTATAATATCTATTGGTTTGACGACCCAACAGAGAAATGGTTACCATTTTTAAAGCAGAGGATAAAAGTTGACGAGATAGCTGAGAAGTGCAATTTAAAATCTCCGTCTCAATCAAGAGACCAGGACTGGATCAATTGCTAATCAGAGCATAGTTCTTATTAAAAGAATAGTAGGAATACCAATCGTTAAAGGAAAAATATTCATTACATAATTCTTGTTTTCCCTGCAAATTTATTACTTTTCGCTCCGTTATTTCAGAATATATAGGAATGGATTATTATTTATTTGTTACTATCATGAATAGTATGTGTAAAATAAGGTGTTGTAAATACTTGTTTTACGAGAATAAATAGGTAGTATTTCCTTTCATTTTGAAAACAAGTTATTGTCGTTATTATGAAAAACATTTTTATCCTTTTCATAATAATGGCAGGCAGTACAAGTATAGGATTAGCTCAACATGACGGGGTCAAAAGTGCCCAGGGCATGGCTGATTCACTATACGATCATTTTTATGAAGCTGAAGCATTGGAAGTGTATAGGTCTATTTTAAAAGAAAATCCCAACACATTTGTCGCTCTTTGGCGAACCAGTTTTTTGTATTCAAGGATTGGCTACCGATTTGAAGATGAACAACGCCAGCGGTCATACATTAACAAGGGTATACAGTTGGCTAAACAAGCACTTAGTGTCGATTCCAGCCATACAAAATCCAATTTTGTGATGGCTGTTGCATTGGGGCGTAAGGCGATGATTTCAGGAGCCAGAGAACGGGTTGAAGCTTCACGTTCGATAAAACGGTACGCCGAGCGCGCAATCCGTTTAGATAGTACCAATGCCGGTGCGTGGCATGTGTTGGGGCGATGGCATTTTAAAGTGACAAATCTGAATTTATTAGAACGGGTTGCTGCCAACACACTTTTTGGAGGGATCCCGGAAGCGAGTGAGTCCAAGGCTATCCAATCGATCAAAAAAGCGATTGAACTGAATTCCAAATATATCCTATACTACTACGATTTAGCTAGAATGTATAAACATGTTGGGGAAGAACAGCAGGCCGTTGCCACTTGTAAACAGGCCCTTCAGAAAAAGCCCCTGACGCCCGATGATCCCGAGCTGTTGGAGAAATGCAGGAATATTATAAAATCACTACGATAACTCATCTGACTAATATCAAATCAAACAAATTTTATAATTGTTGAACTATGTCTGAACAAAAGTTCCAAAAAATTGGTGTGCTGACTTCCGGTGGAGATGCCCCGGGCATGAATGCTGCGATCAGGGCGGTTGTGCGTTCCTGTATCTATTATAATGTAACACCTTATGGCATTCGTGAGGGATACGAAGGTCTTATTCAGAATGACATGTACCGCATGGAAGCAGGTTCAGTAAAGCACATTATTCACCAGGGCGGCACGATTCTCAAATCTACCCGTAGCCATGGTTTTAGAACCAAAGAAGGGCGAAAGAAAGCGTACGAAAATTTGACAAGCCGCGGTATTGAAGCTCTGGTTGTAATTGGGGGAGATGGTACGTTTAAGGGAGCGGATATATTTGGCAGGGAGTTCGACTACCCGGTCGTTGGAATCCCGGGTACGATTGATAACGACATTTACGGCACAGATTTTACGATTGGTTTTGATACTGCAACCAATACCGTGGTAGAAGCAGTGGACCAGATCAGGGATACTGCCACCTCACATAACCGACTGTTTTTTATAGAAGTCATGGGTCGGGATTCAGGGTATATTGCTATTCGTTCCGGTATTGCTGCCGGTGCGGAAGAGGTATTGATCCCCGAAAAAGATCGCGGTTTGGATAAATTGATTCAGTCACTGGAAATAAGTTCCCGCCGAAACAAAACCTCACGCCTGGTAATTGTAGCTGAAGGTGAAAAGTCGGGAAGTATTTATGAACTTGCTGATAGTGTGAAACAAAAATTTGGAGACCGGTACGAAATTAAGGTAACGGTGTTAGGACATATTCAACGGGGTGGACGCCCTAGTTGCTCAGACCGGGTACTGGCCAGCCGTCTCGGCGTAAGTGCGGTGGAAGCCCTGCTAGAAGGCAAGAGGGGTGTAATGGTGGGGGTGCAGAATCATAAAATAGTGCATACTGATCTGGATAATGCCACCAAACAACTTCATACCATCGATGAAGATCTTTTAAAGATTTCTGATATAGTGTCGATATAAAAAGTACGTCAGTCTGTTTATATTTACAGGCTGTTACTGCAAATTTTTTGAAATTGATCAGCGAGGCTACCCTATGCAAATGATGCAGCATCCGAGTAAAAACATTACGGTGAAAGAGACTCGTGATAAGGTTCCTTACCAAACACCGGAATGGGCCAAGCATGTGATCTGGTACCAGATTTTCCCGGAGCGCTTCAACAATGGCGACCCATCCAACGATCCTACTGCTGAACGCATAGATGGCCCGGAAGGGTGGGAGCTAAGCCCCTGGACTGCCGACTGGTACAAACGGGCCGAGTGGGAAGAAAAAATGGGTCCTCGGTTCAGAGATAGCGTTTTTCATCGTCGTTATGGGGGTGATATACAGGGTATTTTTGATAAGTTAGACTACATCCAGGAGCTGGGTATTGGCGGCATCTATCTTAATCCTGTTTTCGATGCGGTTTCCCTTCATAAGTACGATACCAGCTATTACCATCACATTGATCGTTTCTTTGGACCCGATCCCCGGGGAGATGCTCAAATTATGGAACAGGAAGACCCGTCAGATCCTTCTACCTGGAGGTGGACCGCCGCCGACAAGCTCTTTCTAAAGCTGATAGAAGAGGTGCACAACCGGGGAATGAAAATTATTATTGATGGAGTTTTTAATCACTCCGGTAGTGATTTCTGGGCGTTCAGGGATCTCAAAGAAAATCAGCAGGAATCTGAATTTAGGGATTGGTACGACGTTATCTCGTTCAATCACCAGGCGGACAATGAATTTCTCTACGAATCGTGGTGGGGAGTAAAAGACCTGCCGGAATTCAAGGCAGAAGGTAACACGCTTACACAGCCGGTTAGGGAACACATTTTTGAGATTACCCGCCGCTGGATGGACCCGGATGGTGACGGGGATCCTTCTGATGGTATTGATGGATGGAGGCTGGATGTACCCGAAGAGGTTGGGCAGGACTTCTGGATAGAATGGCATGAAGTGGTTCGTAATGTTAATCCCGAAGCGTTTACTGTTGGAGAGATCTGGACGGAAAATGCGGTTAACTACATAAATACCGAACAGTTCAATGCAGCCATGAACTATCGCTTTTTTCAGGCGGTACAATCCTATATGATTGATCGCGATATTTCTGTCCAAGAATTCAGCAACTGGCTGGACGAAATTCGTCAAAGTTATCCGGATGAGGCCAACTACGTTATGCAGAACTTGATGGAGAGTCATGACACTCCCAGGCTGGCTTCGCTGATTGTTAATCCCGGCCGTAAATTTGATGAGTGGGGATTACCAAAAGATGGATTTGAGGTACACAAACCCAACAAGAAAGAGCGTAAACTACAGAAGTTGATCGCTCTTTTCCAATATACCTATGTGGGAGCTCCGATGGTCTTTTATGGTACGGAAGCAGGCATGTGGGGTGCCGACGATCCCGATGACCGCAAACCGATGGTGTGGCCTGATCTGGATTTTGAGGATGAAACCACTCACCCCATTAAAGGAGAAGAACGTCCGGCTGATACAAATGAGTTTGATCGCGACCTGTTTAACTGGTATAAAAAACTTGGGGAAATCAGGAATAGTCATGAACTCTTGCAAACGGGAGGTTATCTGAATCTGCTCAGTGAGGATGATCTGTTTGTATTTGGTAGACACCAAAACAAGGAAAATCCTATGATTATCATCCTAAATCGGGCCGATGAAGAACGCAGTATCGATCTTGATCTTTCCCGATTTGTTGAAACGCCCAACCAGTATAAAAACCTGTTGGATGGGGCCTTGATAAAAGTTAATCTCGAAAATAAGATTACCGTGGAAGTTCCGGCCCTGTCGGGAGCTATATTGGAACCACAATAATGGGATGGTAACACTGTAATGCCAATTGATCCCAAGCATTTTAATAAGTTTATGATAGTGGTTGCTGTAATCGCAGCTATCTTGATCGTTATTGCTACTCTAAACTATACCAGTGGAAGGGAATCGGCCTTTC
>JBEPXS010000300.1:0-4815 GCA_041641755.1 Balneolaceae bacterium | reverse complement strand
AAGTTGAAGTGGTCGAAAATGCACAGGAGTACCTGCAGAATCAGATCGATCAAGGTAATTTAACCGTACCATCCGGAATCAGCTACGAATTTGCCGGCAGTTACGAAAACCAGGTGCGTGCAGAAAAACGACTCTCGGTAATTCTGCCGATCGCCCTGCTGCTGATCTTCCTGATCATGTATTTTCAGTTCAAGTCCGTACCGACTACCGGCATGATTTTCACCAGTATTTTTGTAGCCTGGGCAGGCGGATTTATACTAGTCTGGCTCTACGGACAGCCGTGGTTTATGGATTTCAGCCTGTTCGGCGAATCGATGCGCGACCTCTTCCAGCTGGGTACCGTCAACCTGAGTATTGCGGTATGGGTCGGGTTTATCGCTCTATTCGGTATCGCTGCTGACGGCGGCGTGGTGATGGCAACCTACCTGGACCAGTTATTCGACCGTAACAAACCCACAACCTGTCAACAGATACACGCTACAGTCATTCGTGCGGGGCAGCGACGCATTCGCCCCACCCTTATGACAACAGCCACAACCATCCTGGCGCTGATTCCGGTTCTTACCTCCACCGGGCGTGGCTCCGATATCATGGTGCCGATGGCCATACCCAGCGTAGGTGGGATGCTGTTGCAGGTGGTAACCTTGTTCGTGGTTCCCGTTTTATATGCAATCTATAAAGAGTGGCAACTGACGCGAACACAGCCAGAGAATATTTAACCACACATTTTGAATACAATGAAAAGCAATCTTGTGCACACTGATTCAGAAATTTTTATCAGGAATACAGCTGATAACTTTATCCCTCTTCGAAGGGCGATGATTCTATTTCTCTTACTTTTTGTCTCTATTACTTCTTTACCAGCTCAGGGGACGACTCATTCTCCCGCCCTTGAAAAATACCTGCAGCAGGCTGCTCAGAATAATCCGGAACTTAAGGCCTCATTCAACCGATATTTAGCCTCGCTGGAACAGGTACCCCAGGTCGGCGCCCTTCCTGATCCCGAACTGGCATTCGGCTACTTCATCAGTCCGATAGAAACACGGGTGGGACCGCAGACTGCCCGCTTTTCCCTTAGCCAGATGTTTCCCTGGTTTGGCACCCTGGGAGTACGAGAACAGATAAAAACATATGAAGCCAAAGCCCGGTTTGAGCAATTTCAGTCACAACGAAATCAGCTTTTTTACAACGTTAAATCCACTTGGTACGAGCTTTATGTCATCAATGAACGGATCGCCATCATTGATGAGAATATCGAAATTCTGGAATCACTTGAAGAGCTGGCTCTGCAAAAACTGGAAACAGCACAGGGCGGCCAGCCTGACGTGTTACAGGTCCAAATTGAGCTGGAAGATCTGCGTATAAACCGAAGCAACCTGCTTGATGATCGGAAGGTGTTGCTACAGCAATTCCGGGAACTGCTCAACGCGGAGAACATCGGATTTCCTGAACAAATTAATATATCACCGTTGGATCTTCCTTCCGATGAACAAGGACTACGACAACAAGTGTTGACCCGAAATCCGGGGTTGAATCGGCTTTCATTCAGAGAGCAAGCCACTGAGGAATCGATTCGTGCGGCACAACTCAATGGCCTCCCAAAATTTGGGATTGGTTTTGATTATATCCTTACCGACCGGCGGGATCTTGTGATGACGGATAATGGTAAAGACGCATTCATGGCAAGAGCTTCCATCCAGATTCCCCTGTTCAGACAAAAATACCGTGCACAAAAACAACAGGCTAAACTGCTGAAAAATGCAGTCCAGGATGAACAGATCTCAAAACAAAATGAACTGATTACTGAGTTGGAAGAGGCACTGCGAAATTACCGAAATGCAAACCGCAAACTTAATCTCTACGAGAAGAAACAGATTAACAGGACCCGTCAGGCGATCGACATTTTGACGGAAGAATACGCAAATGCGGAAACCGACTTTGAAGAAATTCTGCGATTACAACGGCTGCTGCTGGAATACCAACAAGCCCGTGAAGAAGCACTCGGCAACCAAAATATAGCTGTAGCCCGAATCGAGCTGCTGTATGGAAAAGACAATATTAACCCAGAAGAAATCAAACAATAACCATGAGTAGTGAGTCTTGAGTCGTGAGCAAATAAAGGCCCATTACAATTCAAGACTCATATCCCATGACTCAAAATTAAACAACAATTAACATCATGAATATCTCATTCAACACAAGACAACTAGCAAAAGCGGGGGGACTCCTCCTTGGTGGTATTATCCTGGGGTGGCTTCTTTTCGGCGGTTCCTCCTCCCAAAAAGACGGGACTGCAGATATAAATCAGCATGTACAGGAAGCCCATACAGATGAAGAAGGCGATATCGTTTATACCTGCAGCATGCATCCGCAGATACGTCAAAACGAACCGGGCAACTGCCCTATCTGCGGCATGGAACTGATTCCCGCCGGCAACGGGGGGAGTGATACCGGATCCGGTGACGATCCCTACACTACGACTATGACCCAGACTGCGATGAAGTTGGCACAAGTGCAGACGGTTGAAGCCACCAGGACCATTGCTGTAAAAAAGTCGCGGATGCCGGGTAAAGTAATGATCGACGAGCGAAAGCTCTCTATCATTCCAGCCCACTTCCCGGGACGTATCGAAAAGCTCTACCTTGATTTTACAGGTGCATACGTTGAGAAAGGCGATCCCATAGCTTCGGTCTATTCCCCCGAGCTGGTAACGGCTCAAAAGGAACTGTTAGGAGCCTATCGGAACCGGGAATCGAACCCCGCCTTGTACCAGGCAACCCGCAAAAAATTTATCAACTGGGAAATCAGTCCGAAAGTAATAGATCAGATTCTGAAACGAGGTACTGCGCAGGAAAACTTCGACATCCATTCCCATCAAAACGGATATGTAACAAAACGATATGTAGCAGTAGGTGATCATATCCATTTCGGCAAGCCAATATTTGAAATCGCCGATCTCTCAACAATATGGATCGAATTTGAAGCCTATGAAAATGATCTGGCCGGTATCTCCCGCGGAGACAGGGTTGAATTCACTGTTGGTGCTTATCCCGGAGAAACCTTCGGGGCGAATGTCACTTACATCGATCCGATCCTGGATGACCAGCGAAGAACGGTTACGATCCGTGCTGAAGCTTCCAATTCAGATCTAAGACTGAAACCCAATATGCTGGCCAAAGGAGTCATTTCATCCGAGCTCAATGGTGGAGAACCTCAACTACAGATTCCGGCCTCATCCATATTGTGGACCGGCGAACGCTCGCTCGTTTACGTCCAGCAACCGGATTCCGACCGTCCATCTTTCGAGGCACGGGAAGTTATTCTGGGCGCCCGGGTCGGAGATCATTATGTGATCAAAGAAGGGCTCCGGGAGGGTGAAAAGGTCGTTATCAAAGGCAACTTCATGATCGATAGTGCCGCCCAGCTAGCTGACAAAAAAAGCATGATGAATCAGGAACCGGGCCAAAGCAACGGACGTGCACCCGGAGGACATAATCATGGCAGCGGGGAGAATATGGATACCGGCGAAGAGCAATCCATGCCTACATCCGAAACTTCAGCTCAGGCAACCACTGTTCCTTCAGACTTTCGCAAGCAACTGAACACTCTGACTGATTCATATTTGGAAATAAGCAGTGCACTCGCTAATGATGATCTTGATAAAGCTTTATCAACGCTTCCCAACTTTAGGAAAACGCTCTCCAATATTGATGAAAGTTCAATCAGAAGCCAAGAGCAACTAAAATTCTGGACTGAACATCAGCAGAATATCAACAGCCACGTAAGCTCTATGGAGAAAACCGAATCGATCTCTTCTTTCCGGAATCAATTTTCTGATATTTCAGACCTTTTAGCCGAAACTATTTCCTATTTCGGTATTCAGGAAACTGTTCATCTGCAATACTGCCCGATGGCCAAAGATAAAGAGGGCGCGTATTGGCTAAGTGCAAACAGTCAAATTGAAAATCCCTACATGGGACAGGAAATGCCAACCTGTGGTTCCACTGAAAAAGTACTGAACCCCAATTCTTAATGAAATATTATGAAGCTCATTAAAGCATATATCCGGCCCAATATGTTTGAACAGACACATAAAGCACTCGAAAAGGAGGGTTACACCAGTATGACCGTGATGCAGGCAGAAGGGATGGGAAGTTACTGTGACCCGGACGATCGGCATGGCTCTCTGAATTTCCCGTCGCTACATTCAAAAATAATTAAGCTGGAGATGGTAGCCGAAGCTGATCATGTGGATGCCATTATAAAAATTATTCATAAAAATGCCAGTACAGGTCACGCAGGCGACGGACTTATGGTAGTACTCCCTGTAGAACGGAGTATTCGTGTGCGGGATGGAGAGGAGCGGAGATATACTGTATGATAAATAACGAAGCAGAAGTTAATTCACAGAAGCAGGCCATATCTAATTTAGCGTAAGTCCCAGATATCAGGAATTGAAGTTCTTACCTTTTAAAACAGCCATTTTTGTGCTGTGTTGATCCACTCCCGTCCTCTCACTGATAAATCAAGGAGAGAGAATACTCTTAATCTTGTCATAACCTGGTTTGTGTCAGATCGGCCGGGTTTGGGCTGGGTATTTACAACCCTCTGAGTCTCCCTTTTCTAAGGGAGACCAGGAACCAGCTTTTAATATGATTGAAGTTGAGAAACATTTAGCAGCCTTCCGGATTAGCCCGACTGCTATTCCACCTGTTGCTTGCTTCCGTCCGCCCGGCGGCGGAAGCCTACCTGACGCTCCGCGTCCCTTTGGCACCTTAGTAAACTGGATGCAGAGTGTAAGAACCAATTTTTGGT
>JBEPXS010000299.1:0-4822 GCA_041641755.1 Balneolaceae bacterium | reverse complement strand
ATACATTTACCTTAACCGGACCAGAGGCCGCAAGTGCCGTTGGCGTTCCCCTTTCTGAGTGGGATACCTTCGATGTAGTTCAGCTTCGCTGGGTACTGCATTTGACCAATGGTAAATCGTTTACAAGTGATAACACCGGGTCTAATGTCTCGGGTGGTGCTTTCTATAACTCACCATTCCAGTCTGGTGCACCAATTGCACCATTAGTTGATCCAGAAACCTTCGTTGGAACCTACGAAGTCACGCAGCAGGCAACATCCGCCTCCATTTCAGGAGCGTTCGGCAATGGTTACCTGTTTGATGATGACGATGACGAGGATGCTGTGGAGGATCAGACCTTTACCGTCGAAATTACAACGGATCCGGACAACACCCTGTTCGGACGTGTGATGACTGGCTTTACATATCAGGCTCAGATTGTACCTGGTTTAGACGGAGCCACTTCATTCAGCTTTGAGCTCATACGAGGCCCCAGTACTCCGGACAACAGGGTCAACTTCCCTGAGCAAAATACAGGTATTACCTGTGGTGGTCCTGGTATTCAGTTAGGTCCTTCAAGTAACGACGGATCGTTTGATACTTCTGATGATAGTGGTTTTACCATGTATCTCATCGAGAACCCGAATACGGGTTGTGGAGTACCACCAAGTGCACCTCTGGAATTCACCTTTGTCAAACAATAGGCGAAAACCTGAGTAAAACTTAAATATATTCTAAAAGCCGCCCCGAAAATTCGGGGCGGCTTTTTTATTTCAATCATTTTTTTAAATTACAATTTCAAAGGTAGTTATCAGTTAATAGCTAAGAGCTCTCCTTGGAAACAAATTATCAGGTAAAACTATCAAGCAACGAATTGTTCATAGTATTATCTGTTGCCTGCTGATGGTGGGGTGCACCCGTTCTTTCAATCCCGATATTGAGCGGGGTTCATCTTATAAATTCAGATCCGGCCATCCCGAGGTCCGGCTTTCCGCTATCGGATACCTGGACGAGGAGGGGCAGCCCTACATCCACGTCGCCTCAGATATTGTTTACGGTAGCCTTTTCTTTAGAAAAAATGAGGGCAATCTTCGGGCTACCATCGACATTTCACTTCAAATTGTTGACCGTAACTCAGGAGACCTTATGTACTCCAAATTGTATCCGACGGTCATTCCTGCAATAAGTAAAACCCCTGGACAAAGCCAGGATGTTTACACCTTCGAAAAAAAACTGCAGGTGCCTGATGGGGAATACCAGGTATATCTGTCCGTGACCGATCATAATACGGAACGCAGTATTACCCAGGCATCCAACGTCAGCATACCCGATTCAGGAACATCCAGTTTGACCAACATTAGGCTGATGGGTAAAGAGATAGGCAACCGTAGCGGCAACTGGTTTCCAATAACGACGTATGATGTGCCCGGGCGTATCGATTCTCTTAAATTTATCTTTCAGATAAATAGTCATTCAGGTTCCCGATTTACGATCGATTCCAGGTTACTTAGATTTGAGTCTGATACTTCTGCCGCCAAACCGATGTATGCCAACAATTATTCCCCATCCAGCATAGCCTATAAGGGCATAGATTATAGCTCACCCGATGAGATACAGTCTACAAGGCGGGTGCTTACACAGGAAGGGAATGTGACTATTGAGTATCCGTTTGCAAATTTGGACCGTGGTAATTTTCGTTTTGAGGTGAATGCCACAGATGAAAGCAGGAACAAGACGATTTTTAAAGCAAGAGATTTTAGTCGTAAAAGTGAGAATTATCCGACCCTGAAAACTCCTGAAGAACTGGCCCGACCTTTAATCTATTTGATGGGCAGAGGTGACCACGAAGAGCTTATGTCGATCCAGGATTCCGATACGTTAAAAGAGCAAATAGATCGTTTTTGGCTTAGAAATATTCAGAATAAAAGTGACGCCAAAACAATACTCCGGTTGTACTACGAGCGGGTTGAAGAAGCCAATAAACGGTTTTCGAATTTTAAGGAGGGATGGAAAACAGACCGTGGGCTGGTGTTTATACTGTTTGGCTCACCAATCAGCATTCAGGAAATACATGATACGATGACATGGCACTACTCTTATAACCGTGAAAACGAGCGCTATAACTACACTTTTGAGAAATCAAGTTTCAAATCGGAGTTTTATCCTTTCGATTATTACCTGCTCCAACGAGATACTGAATACTACAATCTTCAGCAACAACAAATAAATTTGTGGCTTTCCGGACGAATAATGCTCAGAAAACTGTAATGCTCTCTTGATATTAAGAGTAGCGTAAATATTTCTCATCCGATTTCTACTGGCACGGGTTAATATTGGAAAGACTTATAACCAACAAATCTTTTGTAATCAACGAATGTCAATGTGAACAAAACATGCAGTCTCCCGAAACAGGACTGCTGGCGTTGTGAGGATACAGTAAAAAGTTGCCGTTGGACAGGAGATTGCCACGTCGCGGGCAAAAGTGCCCGCTCCTCGCAATGACAGCTTGTATTTTTTAGTTCTCCTCAAGCAACATTTTTCCATTAACATCCTGGCCTGTCACCCCTCAACCAAACTTATCCACCTATACAACCAACGGCTTTCGAGCACAGCACGGCAACTCCCACTCAAGGTAGAAAACTATTGAACAACTTCACGCGGAAGGTTGGCGGGCAGGCGTACAAGTACTTCATAATTCATGTTATTGGTCATTTCACTGAACGAAGCCACCGTCATCTCCTGGTCTTGCTGGTGACCGATGATAACTACCTCATCATCTTTCTCAACATTGGAAATGTCTGTGATATCAACAGTCAACAGGTTCATATTCACAAGCCCCACTACCGGTGCCCGCTCCCCGTTAATAAGTACAATTCCAACATTCGTCAGATTGCGTCCAAATCCGTGAGAATATCCAATCGGTACGCTGGCTATGGTTTGATCACGACTGGTAAGATATACATGGCCGTACCCCACAAATTCCCCGGCATCCACTTTTTTGATACTCATTACCTTACTCTTCCAGCTCAACACTCTCTTAAGTGGATCCTCAAAAGGCTTCAACTCTTCCCCGGAATGATACTTTTTCATAAAATTCATATACGTTTCCCTGTTGGGCCAGAAACCATATTGCGAAATCCCCACACGAACCAAGTCCATTCTTGTTTCAGGATAATTCAGTACCGCAGCTGAACAGGCACTGTGCTTAAAATTACCCTCAATCCCCTTTTCTTTCAGCCAGTCGCAGAGCTCGTTAAAACGTTCTATCTGATCGGTAACCCTTACATGATTACTTACGCTCTCTGCACCGGCATAATGGGTGCATATGCCTTCTATGACCAGGTGATCTGATTCTTTGTGAAGTGTTTCAATGACTTCCGGGAGCTTGTGTTTCTCCAATCCCAGCCGGTTCATCCCCGTTTCCAGATGCAGATGAATACGCGCCGGCTTGCCTACGTTATGGGCAGCTTCTATGGCAGCTTTGAGACGATTACGTTCAAAAACAAAAAAGGAGATCTCGCGCTCGATAGCCCATTCTATGGAATCATTGCTTACCATACCCATGATCATAATATGACATTTTTCGGAAGCAACTTTGTAGGCTTCTGCGGCTTCATTGGCACTGAATACGGCAAAATAACGGATGCCACATGCCTCTGCCATCGGTACGAAGTGATTGATACCGTGGCCATAGGCATTACCTTTGATAACAGAACAAAAGGTAGTGTCGGGACCTATAAGATCGTTAAAAAAAGAGATATTTTTTTGAAAGGCAGCCTTGCTGAGTTCCAAATATGAAGGCGCAAGTTCGTCTGACATATGTTATACAATTAATCTTTAAAGCCTGTAATCTGTTTGAGAACATCTACAAAAATAGTTGTAGCTGTTGGGATTAATTTATCCGGAAAATCATACATCGCAGAGTGTAAAGGCGGATGGTCCTCCCCAGCTCCAATCCCAAAAAGAGCTCCTTTGTATCGCGATGTAAATCGCCCGAAATCTTCTGACCAGGGGAATGGGGCCTCCTTTCGAAAGATCTCTTTACCACCTTCGGATGCAGCCTGCTCAATCATCCGGTTACACTCCGGATCACTTTTTGTAACCTCAAAAAGCTCCGTCCATTGATAACTGAATTCCAGGTTATAAGTACGGGCAATATTTTCTACCACTTCTTCGGCCCTGCCACAGAGGGTTTCCATCAATCTATTTTGATAAGTTCGTAATGTTGCCCGGAATTCCGCATAACCGGGTGAAGTACCAAAGGCGATTTCTCCCAGCTTTGCATTTATCACTGTTACTTTGGCTGAGTCGTCTAGCGAGGTGTAGTATTGGGGAAATGCAGAAAAATGCTGAATTAGATTAGAGAGAGCCAACGCAGGACTATTGCCATTTTCAGGATGGGCTGCATGCGAAGTGTCTCCCTTTAGCTTTACTTCGAAACCTCTTGAAGCGGAAGCGAACACTCCATCCCGCAATATTATCTGGTTGAGTGGATACCCCGGTAAATTATGCAGGGCGAAAATGTAATCGGGTTCGTAGCTTTTAAATTTATGATCGTTTAGTAACCTCAAGGCTCCCTGGCCTGTTTCCTCAGCGGGTTGAAAAAGCAGGTGGACCCTGCCCTTTGCAGGCCTGTTATGCTGCAAAAATTTGGCTACTCCCAGAATGATAGCCATGTGACCGTCATGCCCACATTTATGTCCGAATCCTTCGTTTCTGGAGCGATATTCGATCTCATTTTCTTCTAGTATTGGAAGGGCATCGAGTTCGCAGCGTAACATCACACTCGGACCGTCTTCCACACCCTCAAATGTTGCGACAAGTCCCGCTCCACCCAAGCCTT
>JBEPXS010000298.1:0-4848 GCA_041641755.1 Balneolaceae bacterium | reverse complement strand
GGCCTCCGAGCATCGTAAAAGAGCCGTACGAGACCATTTCTTTGGCTAGTTTCCTGTTCTTGCCGTTGAGAAACGGAATATTAAACGAAAGCTCACCCTTCATAAAAAGGTAAAACAGCAGTGCCATCGGTTGAGTGCTGTAGGCCACCACGAAGAAAACCATGAACCACCTGAAATTGAATAGGCCAAACCAGTACAAAATGAGTAGCACTACAATGAAGAACCGCAATAAAACCTCATTCAGAAACGAACCGGTGACCGAGTCCTGCAGGGCACGTATATAGCTGTTGAGCACTTCGAAATAAAGAACTACACCGACCAGCGGCAACAAGTAAAGATAATATTGTTCAAAAAGGTTGGACCTGTCACTGAAAAACCGGATGAGCTGATCATCGAATAAAAAGAAGAGTATGCTGAATATCAGGAAGCCAGCGAACGGGACCACGATTGTTAGAAACAGCAGGCCATATTTGTCGACGCGGGTATCTCTGAAGTAGGGGAAATATCGGATGATGGTATTTTTCATCCCCAGGTGGGCGAATTGTGTGGCAACCATGGAAACCGATATCAAGAGCTGGGTCAGACCTATTTGAGGAGTTTCCAATACAACAGGATACAGCAGGATGGTGGATATAAATCCCAGCGCCACCCCCACATAGGAGATGATCGTATTCTTAATACTTTGTCGGATGATTACGCCCAATGGGGTATCCTCATATTTGTTTTCCGGGATCGTATGAAAGATAGGCCAGGTATAACCTGTTTAACAGGTATCGCGTGAGACCTTCTTCTTTGACCGGTTTCAGAAAGTCTGTAAACGATGGATCCGGTAGTTTCTCATACCCGTATTCCTCAAACGGATAGTCGAACAACCTGTTCAGGAACATGATCTCCATCGGACCGATCGTTTCCTCCCAGCTGGCCAGTCGAGCTTGATCGAAACCGACAAGATCCCGGCCGGTCGAACTGTTTCCTTGCCAGATATTTCCAAACTTAGTAGGCTGGAGCAGTATGTCATGGAATCGGAGATCCAAAAAGTCAGTCAGTTTACTAATTTCTTTTTCCGGATCTGTTACCAGATCTTCATAGCGAAGTGTATGATAAGAATTGATCAGTTTCTGATTCCGGTACAGATGATAGTAACTGTTATACAGCGAGTTCAGAATGCGGAACACAAGGGGGAAACCAGACTGCAGGATCTTTGCCTTGCGCAGAGAAACGATGTTCGCGTAGGGATTCCTGACAATATGTACAAACCGCGCTTTCGGAAACATCTGCTTCAGGAACGGGGCAAATTCTGCGTGTTCAACCGACTTTTCCACTACCTGTTTGTCCTCCGGTAGCGGGGTGCCATGCAAAGCCTGGTGATAGGCATTCATCAGCAGACCGAAACGTTGCTTTTGGTTCATCGTCAGGTCTAAAGCCTTAAAAGTCTCCTGAAAAGCGGAAACATCAATCGTAAAAGATTCGGGAGTATCCCCCAAGCGATCCTCCGTTTTGTTCAGGTGATGCAACCGGTCCGAGAAGCGGGCGACAATCTCTTCTGCAGATAGTGACCGAGGGTGCTCCTGCCTGTAGTTATAGTCTACCCAAAAGCACTGGTTCTGGAAAAAGTGCGTTTCAAACGGAACCACAAAAAGATCCGGATGCGCGTCGAATATACTCCGAAGCAGAGTCGTGCCTGACTTGTGTGCTCCTAATATGAAAATTGGATTATCACTCATTCTACATGAAGTACTGCTGTCTGTGGAGTTCAATTTAATGGACTAATCCGAAATCTATTTTTATAAAACGGTATTTTAAAGTTAAGTTTGTTATTTAAATAGTATCGATAACCTTTTGAAGAAAGCTCTTCGATACCGTTATATAAGTAGTAGGACTGATATTGAAATTAATAAGCTGTAAGGTATCGTTATTGTCAGGATTGCTCAATTTTTTACTAAATCATTTTACAATACAAAAAATACCCGTCAAAATAGATGAATCGAGATTTTTATACATTTAATACACAGGAAGAAATATGGAGAGATAATAAATATATCCAGAAAGTCAAGTCTCAAAAAGCTAGGTTTATGGATGAAATGCCGGGACCGATATCAGATTTAGGAGAACCGAATCTGGCTAAGGAAATTATCCAGGAGGTAAAAGATGCTGATATAGAATCAATCTATGGGATCGACTTTGATTATGAAAAAATTCCAGGACATTGGGGAACTATTATCTGCCTGGAAATATTGGAACACTTATTCAATCCACTCTTTTTTTTGGAGAATGTCAAAGATGCCTTGGATAAAGAAGGGGTTTTATATCTTTCAACTCCTTATCGCCCAAAGTTTCTATGGACAGAGCACCATTATCATGAGATTGACGATGAGCGCATCAGATGGCTTTTTGAAAGAGCGGGCTTTATCATTGAAAAAGAACAGAAAATAAGGTTATTCCGGGGATGGAAGTGGCATTTACGTGGAATTAGACCGTTAATAAGGCTAAATACTTTTACAAGGATCTACAAGCTGAAGCCTGTAGATTGATTTTAAAATATCGGTGTAGGATTTTATAAAAATACTACTTTCTCCCATATTTTAATGTCCGTTGAAATAATGGGATCGTAATGGAGCATACTTTTCCAGAAGCTTCCAGGTGATAGTTTCTCCTAAACTATTTTCCTTTGACTGTTGATTTATAGGTTTGGCAATTAATTTTCTAAGGATGCTTCTCTTCGGTGGTTCCAGGCTTAGATACTCGAAGATCTGTTGAGAGGCTTCAACCAATTTAAACAAATCTTCCGACAGCACTGTAAATACGCGATCTGAAGAGTGAACTTCCTTAAATTCTTCTATAAATGAATTGGTTTCATTCCAAAGCCAGGCTATTTTTTCAGCTTGATTCAGCTCTTTATCTTCCGGTGTAATCCGACCCTCGTCGTGGAGCACAGAACCGCTGTACCAGTTGCGTGCCAGCCCGCTGGTGATAAATTCTTCCGGCTTACGTACCAGGTGAATAAAGGTGGAGTTGGGGTACAGGTCTGCCAGTGCATGGCAAAAAAAAGTGATACGGTTGTTGGTCTCCACATATTTTTTTTGAAGCAGCCAGGCATCACGGATCTGTTCATACCGGGCGGTATCGACGATTTTGTTAATTAGATCAGGATCTGAATGGGCCTTGCGGTAGGCGACCTCCGAGTAGTAGGTAAGCTCCGGTGTTGGCACATGCACGGGATCAATATCAGTGCTCTTCTGCAGGATTTCAGTTAATAGTTTTGTTCCACAACGACCTGTGGAAAGGACAAAACAGGGAGCGGCGTGCTGGTGAACTTCATTATACAGATTGGTGATATCTATTTCTCTGGCCCGGCGGTGGATACAGCTCTGTTCCCACAATCTCCTGAAAAGATCGACATTCGTGTTATATATTTTTTTTAAGACTTTGCTGATTTTCATGTCAGTTCTGATCCTGAATCTGGTTAAGCAGCTCATTAAACTGCTGTTGGAAGTTGGGGATGTCAAACTCCCGGATTCGGTTAAAGAGGTCAGCTCTCAGTTTCTCTTTTTCCTCCTTCGTCCGTCCCAGTAATTGTTCAATTATCTTAATCGCTTCCGATCTGTCCTTGTACCTCAACTCCTTACGCGGAACAATTTCCACCTGTCCACCCGAATCGGGGACTACCGGAATACACCCATGTGAAATCGCTTCAACGGTAGTAATACCGAATGGCTCGTTCCGGATTGCGTGTAGAAAAAGTCCGGCACGGTCCAGCAACTCATTTACTTTACGATAACTAAGATTTGGTAGTAAATCTACATGCTGCAGATTATGCTTTTTTTTGAAGTTTTCACATTGTTCAAAATAGGCGTTGTCGGAGAGGAAACCCATAAAACAGAATTTCAAGTGAGGGAGTTTACGAGCTATCTCAAGTTGTTCAAGCTGTCGTTTTTCGGGGGCAAAGCGGCCCAGGCTTACCACAAGCTGTTCATCTTTGGCAGACTTGGTTCGTACTTCAGGAATCTCAACAGGGGGATACAAAACTTCAACCCGATTTTTCGGAATGGGATAGTGATCCAGCAGGGTCTGCCGCGTGTAGGCCGAATTGGCCAGGACTATTTCCTGTTCGTCAATCCGGGTATCAAGTTGGTAAGCCAGGGAGGCCAGCTTAAACGGATCTCGGCGGATATGATACCACTTTTTGCTTGGGCCTTCGGGGACATGCGTCGATAGCGCATCCGACAGTCCACGAGCTTTCCGTGGAAAATGAACGTAGCTGATTAGCTGCTGTCCGGCTGGCCTTTTATACAGGAATGAAGTGTTGTTATGGTTGATTACGAGATCATATTTTTGAAGGTGGCTTTGACTGATCTTGTTGAACAGAATGATATGCCATTCGTAAGGAATACGCAGGTCTGTCAGTATTTCCCGTACTCTGAATTGGACATCCATGTTATACTGCTCGGCGGCAAGATCGGGAGAAACCCTGGATTTGAGAGTCACCAGATCAGGGACGATACCGTGTTGGTTAAGTACCCGGACCATCTCCAGCATGACGTGGAAAATCCCGCCGGGATAAATACGATTTCTCATAAGTGCAACACGGGGCTTCCGGCTCATGGTTGATATTTATTTTTTTGATATGTAAAATGAGGCATAATTTCCGAACACGAAACTACGGCGCCCTGCTGGCCGATGCAGTAATTTACCAGTTCAAAAAATAACTCTCCCCATCCCGCATACTTAAAATCAGAAAAATAACTGTTGTGCCATAATAAGGCCGCTGCACCATTGAATTTTTTGACTTCCTCAAGGATGGCAAGGGAGGCGTCAAGACCTTCCTGTGGAGTCAGTCCCATATAGTTT
>JBEPXS010000297.1:0-4849 GCA_041641755.1 Balneolaceae bacterium | reverse complement strand
TGATCGGACTCTTCAGGAACAGTTCCAGTTCCCTGGAGTCATCAATCGTATTTTTGATGAATTCAATATCGCCAAGTATGGATTCTACATTGTCCTGCTCTTTGGCTATTTGTAACAAAGCAGAAGCGTATCGTCGGGCCGCTTTGGTTATCATCGTTTAATTTCTAGAGATATCTTCGATATAGTTATTTACCAGCTTGGTATTTTTCTCTTCATCCAGCTCAGACTCAAGAATCTTCGAAGCAGATTGAACGGCCAGCCGGGCTACTTCGTCGCGAAGTTCCAGCATCGCCCTTTTCTTTTCCTGTTCAATAGTTTCACGAGCCTGTTCAAGAATACGAGAAGCTTCTTCCTTAGCTTTTTCAATTCGTTCAGAGCGCAGCATTTCTGCTTCCTCTATGGCTTCCTTGCGAATTTTTTGCGCTTTATGCTCGGCTTCCCGGAGAGCTTTCTTATTGTCTTGTGATATCTTCTCCGCTCGCTCAAGCGCCTTTTCGGCCGATTCAAGTGATTCCTTGATTCGGCTTTCTCGTTCGCTGAGAGCATCCATAATCAACGGCACAGCATATTTTGCCATAACCACCAAAAAGATGATCAGGGTAATGGCCACCCAAATTGCAAAACCACTGCTGAAGTTGAGAATGGCGCTTCCGCCCTCGCTACCTCCAGCTGCTATCATTAGTAATGACATACCTGATGGTTTTTTGAATTACGCAAAGAATACAAGAAGAATACAAACGATGGCTGCAATAAGTGCAACACCCTCAATAAGAGCGGCGGTAAGAATCATGGCGCCGCGAATATCGCCTGATGCTTCGGGCTGACGAGCAATACTTTCCACAGCTCCTTTACCGATCATACCAATACCTACCCCAGCTCCGATAGCTGCGATTCCTGCTCCAATTCCTGCTGCTAATAAACCCATAATTGTGTACCTGTTTTATGTTTTAATTTAGGTTGAAGTTGCGTTCGTAAGTTAAAAAAGATCCTATGCGTGCATCTCGACACCCTCTTCATGATGATGCTCTTCAGCAGCCATACCAATGAACACTGCTGAAAGCAGGGCAAAAATGTATGCCTGTAAAAGGCCAACAAATGCCTTCAATATATAAAGTGCAACGGTCAACGGGACAACAAGTATACTCGCTCCCAATCCGACAATCGAACCGAAGAATTCTGCAAAAATGAATATCAGACCAAGAATACAGATAATCATAATTTTACCGGACAGCATATTGGCAAAAAGACGTACGGCAAGTGCCAAAGGTTTAGTAAACAACCCGATAATCTCAATGGGGGTTAAAATAATCCGCATCAATCCGGGAACCCCGGGGAACCAGAACACGTGTTCCCAATGGTCCTTGGAACCGTTCCACTGGGTTATGAAGAAAGTAAACGCCGCCAGTACCCCTGTCACGGTAATATCTGCAGTTGCAGTTACCCCCCAAGGGAGCAGGCCAAACAAATTCATAAACGCGATAGAAATGAAAACCGCAAAAATATAGGGTACAAACTTCTCGTACTTATCACCGGGAATATTGTTCTTCGTAATTTCATCCCGGACAAATACAAACGTAATTTCAAAGAGGTTCTGAAACCACCCCTTCGGTTCGGTTTCTCTACCCACACCTTTCCTGTAGCGACGCGCCATTGCAATAGTTATCCAGAGGGTTAAAGCAATACCAAACCAGAAATACATCAGATGGGAGGTAATCGAAAGATCGAGCGTTATTTCTCCACCACCAGCGGGAACAAGGGTATGATTCTTCTCTATAAAATTTCCGGACTCAACAGCGGCGTGGGTAGAACTAAAAAAATGCCACTCACCGTCAACCAGCAATATTCGTGGCAACTCAAGATGATAACCTGCCAGATTCAGGTAGTTATGATCTTGAACTTTACCAATAACATCGATTGGAATATCCTTGGACTCCTCTCCGGAATTTTGATCCTGAAAGGCCCTGGGTGTGGAGGTGGCGAACAATAAAATCAATACAGTTAGCAGGGGGCGACGCAAGCTCCGTTTCATCTAATTTGCGTGTCGATTTTCAAGAATTTTGTTTATGAAAATGATTTCGATTACAGAATGGAGAATATAAGAAATAATGAAACTAACTGTAAATAAAATTTGGTCAATTTTAACGTATGTGAGCACTAACGCAAAACCGACCAATACCAGTACAAACCTAACTGTAATAGATACAATGAATAAAGTTAAAAACTTTTTGTGGTTCTCCAGATCTATTTTGCGAATCAGCAGAAAATTACTTGCTACAAAAAGAAAGCTGAGCAAATATCCTGTGAGCAATCCGAGTGTAGAGGTATATGGGATAACAATAATAGAAAGAGATAATACCACCAATCCCCCTATACCGATGAACAATAACCGTTGTACGTACTTGTCTGCTACCGACTGTACCAATACTAAACTATTTATCCTTATTTAATCGATCTTCCAACCGGAATATATAAATCATAACATTTATTATCCCGACCAGACAACCTACAAGTATTAGCCAGGGAAAGGTATCAAAATAATCATCCAGCAAATACCCCAATCCAATCGGTGCCAAAATTGATGCAGCAATTTCAGCCCCAACTGAAGTATATTTGAGGTACTTTGAATATGAGTTACGGTTACTCAAATTGTGTTAACTCGACTCTACCGCTTTGAGAGAAGATTTAGAGTCTTTGGATTTATCTGAACCCGAATCCGATGATTTTTTGCCGGATGTTGACTTCTTGCTACTGTCATCATCGAAATCGATATTGATTTTGCTGACCTTTTCACCCATTCTGCATGAGCCGTTAATTTGAGCACCTTCTTCCACAAGCAAGTTTTTGGCATAGATGTCGCCATCAACCACAGCAGACTTACGCAGGATTAATTTGTCCTGAACATGAATTTCTCCCTGAAGATTACCTGCAATATCCGCATTCACTGATTTTACATCCCCTTCTACTCGTCCCGTTGAAGAGATGATCAGTTTCCCTTTAGCCAATGCCTCTCCCTCAAGAGTTCCGGCTATACGAATATCATTCTTGGTTTTTAACGTTCCATTTAACTGAGTGCCTTCACTCACCATATTTACAGAAGGCATATTTTTACCTGTTGTGTTCGTATTCATAGTAGATTCGGTTGTTTTTTTACGTCCGTTACTGCTAAACATATTTTTATTCGTATTATTTAGTGCAGTTCTTTTGCTATTATAATTTTGCAAGATACATTAATGGATTCTGGGGAACACCGTTTCTCCATATCTCCACATGCAGATGTGGTCCAGTACTTAAAGTACCAGCATCTCCTACCCTTCCAACAATATCACCTTTTAAAATAATATCTCCTACCTCCTTGGTGAGGCTGGCTGCATGTTTAAATATGCTGACAATACCATCCTGGTGTTGGATATGAACTACGTAACCATAATTCATGGTCCAATACTGATTTATGATGGTACCGTCCGCTAATGCCTGGAAAGGTGCCTGTTCCTTAGTTGCTATATCTATTCCCATGTGACCAGTCTCACGATTGAAGCCCCGAGTCGGGGTACCGTGCACCGGATAAGGAGCCGGGAAATCAGGTGAACCTCTTAAGATACCTGAGGTTACAATTTCGTTGCGGGAAAAAGCCTCACCGTTGTAGGTAGCTGATGATACCTCCGTTAGTGACCAGTTCTGCTGATTCTGGGATTGCACGGAGCTTTGGTAGTTATCTTCCAGCTTGAAGGTGGTATCATCACCTGCAGCCAGCACCTTTTGTATATCACGCAGTTGCTGGTCACGTGCACGCAGTGAGTCTTGTAAAGTTGATACCCTTTGGGATATTTCGATAACCGATTCCCGCAATTGTTCATCTTGCTCGTCATATACAAGAGTACCCAAAGGGGTAAACATTACAAGAAAAATTAAAACAAGCGCAAATATCCCAAGAGATAAATAAAAAAGACCGAATAATTGAGACGGTCGAAATTCAAAGCTATTCGAACTCTCCGGCTCCTCATCATCCAGCAGAATGACAGTCAGGGCCTTATTTCTGAATTCATACAGCTTTTTAAGAAAATTGAACATCAATTCTATCCCCGTTTAATGCTACGCTTCCGGTGTTGGTCCCCGGTAGTTGAACGGTACATCTAACTGCTCACCGGATGAAATTGTTCCGTGTTCTTTTTCATACCGACTAATATTTTCGGCCAATGCATTTGAAAGGCGTTTGGCGTGATCTGGAGTTAACACCATCCGCTTTACCACTTTTGCTTTTGGTACACCGGGCATTACTGAGATGAAATCCAATATAAACTCGGAATTGGAATGAGTGATCATCACCAGATTGGAATAGGTCCCGGAGGCTTCCTCTTCAGGAAGCTCAATCTGCATCTGCTCGTTGTTGATATTCTTTGTCTGATCAGACATTTACGTATTGATTGAATTGAATTTATAATTCAGTTCTTACTCTTCTTCTAAAAACCCTTGTTCTCGCATCCACTCATCGTTATAGATTTTAGAAACATATTGCGATCCGCTATCTGGCAATATAATAACCATTACATCATCCTCTCCAAATGGATTTTGGTTTATGTATTCCAGTGCTCCATATACGGCGGCACCACATGACCCACCTACAAATAAGCCCTCCTCACGAGCCAGCTTTCGGGTAAATGTTAACGCGTTCTTATCGTTCACCTGCACAACTTCATCAAGCAGGTCAAAGTCCATATTTTTTGGAATTATATCTTCACCAATTCCTTCAGTCAAATAGGAATGGATGACACTTTTATCGAACTCACCAGTCTCAAAATAATGCTTATAAACCGATCCCACACTATCTATACCCACCACTTGTACATCTGAA
>JBEPXS010000296.1:0-4853 GCA_041641755.1 Balneolaceae bacterium | reverse complement strand
AGTACCCCGAATGGGCAGGTTATTCCTGTATCCTCACTCGTAAGCAAAGAGTTGGGGCGTGGTCCAACGGATATCAACCGGGTGAACAGCCAGCGTGTCTCTTATATATCTGCAAATCTCGAAAGTGGAGTGCCATTAGGTGAAGCTGTCGACAAGATTCGGACCAAGCTCTCCACACTTGAACTTCCGGAAGGTTTCTCCATTGTGTATAGTGGTGAGTATGAGGAGCAGCAGGAAGCAGCCGCCGATTTTCAGCTCTCCATTATTATGGCCTTGATATTGATCTACATGGTGATGGCCGCACAGTTCGAGCGTTTCTTGGATCCGGTTATCGTGATGTTTTCCGTACCGCTGGCCGTTATCGGCGTGGTGCCCACCCTCTTGATCACCGGTACCACCTTGAACATGCAGAGCCTTATGGGTGTGGTTATGCTAATCGGTATTGTGGTGAATAACGCCATTGTACTGGTTGATTATATCAACCTGATGAGGCGTGAGCGGGGCATGAGCGTACGTGATGCTGTGATCGTTTCTGGCAGGTTGCGTCTGCGCCCGATTCTAATGACCACGCTCACTACAATACTGGGACTGTTGCCACTGTCGTTTGGCATCGGTGCCGGTGCTGAAATACAGGCCTCCCTGGCACGGGTTGTAATTGGTGGGCTGACCGCCTCTACGCTCGTAACGCTGGTATTTATTCCCGTTGTATATGTAGCAGCGGATAATGCCCTGCAAAAGGTTCGGGCTTCCAAATGGTCTCTTTTTGGTAAAACTGAAAAACAGATCCAAACGGCAAAAATTTGAACTGGAGTTTAGATGTGATAAATTGATAAAACTTTAGAATTTAAGAGTAGGAATAGTAGGTAAAATGAATGTTTTAAAGGACGTATCACTATAACAAATTAAGGTGTAGGACATTGAAAATATGAAAAAAGAAATGCTGGATATTTAATAAGAGTCAGCTCTAAGATTTCATATATGGGGTCTCAAAGGAGATGCAGTTAGAAACCGGGTTAACGGGTCAAATTCTTTATTTTGAATTCAGAATAATACTAGGAGGTATAACTATATTTTGGTTTTTAGTAGATACTACTTAAGTATATTTTTTTATCCATTATTTATAACAATTTATTGTCATGTCAATTTACAACTAGCTTCAGCTCAAACCATTGACAGTAATAGAATTGAAAATGCCCCGCGGCAAGTTTCGGCATTTAAGCTTGAACAGGATTCGGTAATTATTGATGGTAATCTCACAGAACCGGTCTGGGATCGTGTATCTTATGCCAGCGGTTTTGTACAGCGTGAACCCGACGAAGGAGCGGAGGCAACGGCAAAGACCGAAGTTGGATTTGTGTATGGGAAGGATGCGTTATATATCGGTGCCCGAATGTATGTTGACAATCCTGCCAGGATACAGGCACCCATGACCCGCCGGGATGAACACGGCAATGCCGAGAGAATCGTTATCTCTCTGGATACCTATCTCGACCGGCGAACCTCTCACAGTTTTGCTGTAAGTGCTTCAGGGGTGCGTGCTGAATTTTATTCGCCGAATGATTCATATGGGTTCAGGAGCCGGGACTTTACTTTCGACCCGGTATGGAGCGTAGAGACAAAGATCGATTCACTGGGCTGGGTGGCTGAGATGCGGATCTCTTTCTCGCAACTTCGGTTTACCGACAAGCAAGAACAGGTTTGGGGAGTAAATATCAATCGATTTCAACCCCAAAAGAATGAGGATGATTTCTGGGTAATGGTTCCGCAGGATGTATCCGGATGGGCCTCCCGTTTTGGACTTCTGACCGGGCTCGAAGATGTGACACCCAAACGCCGTATCGAGCTGTTGCCCTATGTTGCGGGGGATGCTTTTCTGACGAATCCGGATCCGCAAAATCCGTTTTTGGGAAGAGCTAACTACAAAGCCCGTGCAGGTGGGAATCTTAAGATAGGACTGGGTCCCAATATGACTCTCGATGCCACCATAAATCCTGATTTTGGTCAGGTGGAGGCCGATCCGGCTCAGGTTAACCTTAGTGCATTTGAAACGTTTTTCGAAGAGAAACGCCCCTTTTTTACTGAGGGCCAGCAGTTGTTCCGCGTGTTGGGAGGTGGTCGCCGTGGTGACAATTATTTCTACTCCCGCCGTATCGGGGCTGCTCCATCATACCGGCCGAATGCTGATTTTGCGGATATGAATTCAAATACTTCTATACTGGGTGCCACTAAGTTTACTGGACGTTTGCCGTCGGGCCTCTCCATCGGTGGACTTTCAGCTGTTACGGCGAATGAAGAAGCCACCCTCTATAATATTGAAACCGATACAAGGCGGAACGTCCGTGTTGAGCCGTTAACCAGCTACAATGTAGTGCGTATGCAGCAGGAGTTTGGTCGTTATGCTTCTACGGGCGGATTTATCCTTACGGGTGTGCATCGAGATCTGGAGCCGGGATCGGTTCTTGCAGAACAGCTCAATAAAACCGCCATCACCGGGGGTACCGATTGGAATCTGCGTTTTCAGGAAGGAAAATATGAACTGACGGGTGATGCTGGCTTCAGCTATCTAAGTGGTTCTCGTTCTGCTATTTTGGATGTTCAAGAGTCGAGTGCCCGGTACTACCAGCGTCCCGATGCCTCCTATCTTTCGGTCGACTCGTCCAAGACCTCCCTATCCGGGTATCGCGCCAGTCTTAACTTTGAGAAAAATGCCGGGCGGCACTGGCTTTGGGAGATCGGGGGAAGTACCAAATCACCAGGATTTGAGTTGAATGATACCGGGATACTTTTTGAAGCTGATGATATCAGCTATAATGGGGAATTGACCTTCCGAGAAAATCAGCCTAGTTCTTGGTACCAGTCTTATCGTTTTCAATTAGATACACGTGCTTCTTGGAATTATGGAGGGACACGAACAGGTAACCGGTTGCAACTCAGTGGCCGGATTGAGTGGAAAAACTTCTGGGATACTTCAGTTGAATTGGGATATAATCCACGCGCATTCGACGATGTACAAACACGTGGCGGACCTCTGTTGGGAACTCCACGGCAGTACCAGTTTCAGACCGGGTTTGGGACGAATCGCAGCTCTGAGTTCTTCTTTAACCTATTTCACAATTCCGAGTGGGATGAATTTGGAGGCTGGGAATTTTTTATCAGTCCGGAATTTCAGTACCAGCCCGGCGGGCGGTGGGATCTTTCCGTCGATCCCCGTCTGAACCTGCAAAGCGAAAAGCGCCAGTATTTAACCACGCTGGAAGATGGCCCGTCCGATACCTACGGGAAGCGATATGTATTCTCAAGCATCGATCGCAGTACGCTCTCCCTGCGCATACGGTTTAATTATGCTTTCAATCCGGACCTCTCACTGGAGGGTTACGCTGAACCATTTATTGCCAGTGGAAACTATAAACAGCCCGGTGAATTGACAGGCCCTCGATCATATCAGCTTGATCAATATGAAGTTGAAGGGAAGACACAAGATGGTGACTTTATTGTTACTGACGGAACGGGGCAGTTCTCCGTTCCGGATCCTGATTTTCTGGTAAAATCTTTTCGGAGTAATATTGTATTAAGATATGAATGGCATCCCGGCAGTACACTCTTCCTGGTTTGGCAGCAAAACCGGTTTACAAGGGATGACTCCTCTCGTTTTATAGAACCGGGAGACCTGGTAAACGCTGTGGGGCAAACCGGGGATAATATTTTTGCGATCAAGATTACCTATTGGTTCCCGGTTAACAACTGATGGTATACTTTTCTTGCTCCTGAAAATCTTGTAAAAAGATGAACTGTATTGCGCGATAGTTTTCTTCCTGAACGCAATAACTATAGAACCAGTTTATTTTACAAATCGGGACAAAAGCACTACGTACATTTTCTAAATTATTTTACGAAAAAATGAAAAGAGTGTGGTGAATGTTTGATAAATATTTGTTATAAAGGAATTGGTGAAAAATTTCTCTGAAATAACATCTTACCACCATGACTATATCCCGCAAACTTTTTATTAAACAGGCCAGTGCCATTACACTCGGATTTTCAGGACTCCACATCTTTTCATCGTGCTCGGCAGATGGCAAAAAAAGACGTCGTGGATTAATTTCAGAACCATTTGGACCCCTGAAATCTGATCCTGAAGGGATTTTTGATCTGCCGGAGGGGTTCTCATATAAGATTATTTCTCGTTTTAAGGACAAGATGGATGACGGATTTGTGGTACCCCATCGCCCGGATGGCATGGCAACATTTGAAGGCCCGGACGGAACAACTATTCTTATACGGAATCATGAGGTGAATCCAGCCCGTGGTGGTGATGAGAGTGCTTTCGGGACCGACTTTTCACTCGCAGAAAAATTGAATGAAGATGATTTTTATGATCCCGGCGTTGATAATAACCCGGGCCAGGGCGGTACAACTACTGTTGTCTACGATACTGAGAATCAACAGGTAGTTCGGCAATTTCTGAGTCTGGCTGGTACACTCCGTAACTGTGCCGGCGGTCCCACTCCCTGGAACAGCTGGTTAACCTGTGAGGAGATTGTTACCCATCCCGATGACACCTATGCCAAATCTCACGGATATGTTTTTGAGGTGCCGGCAAGTACCGAGCCGGGACTGGCTCGACCAATCCCGATTAAAGCGATGGGGCGTTTCAATCATGAGGCGGTGGCCGTAGATCCCCAAAGCGGCATTATATATTTAACAGAGGATGACGGCGAAAGCCTGCTTTATCGTTTTATCCCTGATACTCGGGGCAATATACATGACGGGGGTACGCTTCAGGCCTTGGCTTTTGTCGGGGAGCCTGGTAAAGACACTCGCAATTGGGATAAGCAGACGGTCGAGGTCGGTAA
>JBEPXS010000295.1:0-4860 GCA_041641755.1 Balneolaceae bacterium | reverse complement strand
GACGCTGGGCTTTTGTTTAAGTTCCAGTACCTTTTCTTTAGCTGAAATAGCACCCTCGATATTCTGATTCATCGCCTGAATTTCAGCGAGAACATCCCAGGATAACACGCTGTCTGGCATAATAATAGTAGCGTTTTTTAGGTGCTGGGCAGCTTTTTCTGTTGGGTTTTCAACTGCCTTTTGCAAGCTGTCGCTCGTTGCCAGTTCAATGGCACGGTTATGCTCACTGCTCCAGATGGTTGTTTTGACAGCACCAAGATTTTCAAGTTCACTGGGAGGATCTTCCATTTTGCTGGCAAGTTCTTTGGCCTTCTCAAAAGAAGCGTTCATCTTCTTATATATTTCACTTCGAGCAGCAGGATCCTCTTCATCGTTGGCTAAATCACCATAAACAACTCCCTGGTAGTAATATCCCAGCGGATCATTAGGCTGGTTTTTGATGGATTGCTGCGCTGCCTCGAGAGCTGCTTCATAGTTACCCTCCTGAATTTGAGACTTGGCATCGTCGACATAAGGATTTGAACTGGAGCATCCAGCTACAAGAATCCCAACAATAAGAGTGTAGACTGATAGAGATAGTATTTTCTTATACATAATGAAAGTTAGGTAATAATTGCGATTACATATCCAAAATCCGTTTTAAAGTAACTATATAATGAGCTTTCTGCAATATAGCCTTGGAGAATTTATTATATTCAAATCTTGTTATTAGATCGCAAGTTTGTGTAAAAAGAGGGTAAATATGTTTGGTGAAACTCAGTTTAATGTAAAACAGGCCAAAAGATACAGGTATATCGATTTACAAGCCGACCCGGGCTGTGACTATACACTTGTATTGCTTCATGGAATGTTTGGGGGTCTCAGTAATTTTGATCCGTTGCTTCAGAGAGTACAACAACCAAAAATTTTTGTTCCGGAGATTCCTATCTACAGCCTGGATAAATCCAATTTAACGATACCCGAACTTTCCAACTGGCTTAACTATGTATTAACAGAAAACGGAATTGAAAATCCGATATTGCTGGGTAATTCTATGGGTGGGCATATTGCCCTGCAGTACGCACTTGAATATCCAGAGCATGTTGAAGCGTTGGTGTTGACAGGCAGCTCCGGACTGTTTGAAAATGATCTGGGCTCGAGCCGTCCCAAACGTTATGACCGGAATTATGTGAAGGAGCGCGCCTCACTTACTTTTTATGAGGATCTGGTAGATGATGCAATTATTGATGAAATTTTGGCCGTGTTGCAGTCTCCTTCAAAATTAAGCCGACTCCTCAGGGTTGCACGGTCTACCCACCGATATAATCTTGAAGATAAGCTTGGACGTATAGAACAGCCAGTTCTGCTAATATGGGGACAAAACGATATTATTACTCCTCCAGAAGTAGCTAAAACATTTTGGGAAAAATTGCCCGATGCGAAACTCAAGTGGATTGATTGTTGTGGACATGCACCTATGATGGAGCGGCCTGATGAGTTTGCCAGCTATCTGTTGGATTTTTTGGAATCACATCAATTTCTAAACAGAAAAAACAGAACTGAATATCATGAAGAAGACTATACACACTACTGAAGCCCCCCAGGCAATTGGACCTTACAGCCAGGCGGTAGTATACAACGGACTGGTGCACTGCTCGGGACAGATAGGTCTGGATCCCGGAACTATGAAATTTGCCGGAGAGGACGTGGAAAGCCAGGCACGCCAGGTAATGCAGAATCTAAAAGCAGTCCTTGAGGAGGCGGACTCCGGTTTTAACAAGGTGATAAAATGTTCGATCTACCTTGACCAAATGGATGATTTCGGGAAGGTGAATGAGATTTATGGCGGATATTTTTCCGAGAACCCTCCGGCGCGTGAAACTGTGGCCGTCGATACTCTGCCCAAAGATGCAAAAGTTGAAATTAGCTGCACGGCTTTTGTCTAGTTTACGGTAAACACTTTTTCAATACGGTTGCCAACCATATCAGCTACCAAAATACGGAACTGATATCTTTTCGAGGGGCTAAAGTCGGGATGGTAGTAGAGGATACGATCATCTTCAGGTTCAAATTCGGCAATGCCGCGGATCCCATTTATGTAAAACTCAGCCGTTCGGTAATCGATGCCGGAACGGTTGTCTTTTGCACGAACCATGCCTACGAGGGTACCATCGGCTCGTTTCAATATACGAGGGCTATGGATGTCAGGTGCGGTTGTATCACTTAAAATATAATAGGTGCCGAGTTTGTCTGCCTTTGATTTAAGAACGGGGCCTCCACTTTGGGTAGGCATGTGGTTTAATTTATTTTTTCGTTCATTAAATTGGTAAAAAGCGAGGATTGAATCTGCCTCGGAATAATTTTTTAAGACATGGGTTAACTCGAACTCATTTTTAAGTGGCTGATTAGTAGGATGGATCTCAATTTGGATTGAGTCGGAGGTAAAAGTGGTTCCGGTAATCCCAACAGAAAGTGTGTCGAAGAGTGAATTCGCGGGAAAAGTCGCATATGTAGATATACCACTTCCATAAATTCTTCCCGACTTATCCGGAACGAGCCGATACAGATGTAATACTTCATTTTCTTTTTGATACCCGGCACGTTGAATAGCGAGCAGATCTGACTGATTAAGCCTTAGCGAAGAGTTTGGACCCACTTTCTGTAGTTTGGCATAACCACGATGGTTGATGGAGAACACACGGTAGGGCTGCGAACTGTTGCTGTTTAAGTTGATCCAATTGGGGTGCCATTGCCATGAGTCTGCAGGAGGAACTCCCTGTACCGATCCGTTTGTACCGTAGGAGCCGGTTGAATGGTACTTCTCCCCAGAGCCATATGGTGATCGCGTAGTTACGTTTAGCGTTACGTGGGCTTCCGAACGGTTACCGGCGTAGTCTTCTGCCAGTATGCTGAGAGTATGAGAACCCTCCGGCAGATTGAGTCGGGCTTTTTGTTTCCCTGTTTTGTAGAACGAGAGTGTATTTCCATCCTTGATGTACAAACGCTGGTATGCTTCTCCGGATTGGTACAGCAAGGGATAGATACGATCCAGAAACATTTGGTTGGTTTCTTCATAGGAAAAACTGTCAACTTGCGAATGGAATAATAGTTGTTCGCCGTTCTTTAGCTTTAAATCGTAAACGGCATAGGCATTGTGAACTCTGTTTGCCTGGTCAAAAACATCCACGGCCAAGCCAACGGGGCCACTGATTTCTACTGTACCGAAATCATAAAAACCGGATCTGCGTGAGGCTTTAGTTCGATAAATTTTGTTTTCCCCTTGAATACGAGAGTTGGGGGATAGTGGTTCTAATGCTAACCCTGAAAATTGGGGCGAAATATCATCCGGTATGGAAAAATTAGTCAACAGGGGATTAAAAGGTTTTTCAGATGGAGTACGCAGCTCAAAATGGAGGTGTGGCGGCCCAATACCCGTTGCCCCGGAATATCCGATCATATCACCCTGATTAATTCGAATATTTAGTGAATCCAAAACCACATCAATTTTGTAGGAGTAGTCACGGAACCGGATAGAATCCGCCAGTTGTTGGATTTGCTTATTAAAGGACAAGAGGTGAGCATACACCGAATATGAACCATCACTGTGTTTCAGATACACGGCTTTCCCATATCCTCCGGGTCCTATTACAATACGATGCAGTCGGCCATCCCGGGTAGCAAATACATCGTAACCTCGTCTTCCCCATGTTTTGATATCCAGTGCTGCATGGAAATGCTGGGAGCGTGTTTCTCCAAATGTTCCGCTCAGATAGGGACTGGCATCGGTCGGCCAATGATATTGCACACTGTCGACAGAAAACTGGGCGGACGCCAGGGAAGTGGCGATAAAAAATAGCAATAGGAAAAAATAAAAAATTCGCATCAGGTTTAGCTATTGGTTTTCAACTGTAACCGATAACGTACAAAGATTATCTCCCAGTATTGCTTTGATTTGGTCTCCTTCCTGCATAGGAGATACGCCCGCTGGTGTGCCGGTAAATATAAGATCACCGGGGTGCAGGGTGAATATACCGGAGAGATAGGAGATAAGGTCGGCTAAAGGAAAGATCATTAATTGAGTACTATCTTGCTGCCGAATAGAGCCGTTGACTTCAAGTGTTAACTGCAGATCCTGAGGATCGCTTACAGAGCTTGCATCGACAAATGAACTTATAGGAGCAAACGTATCGAACCCTTTGGCGATGGACCAGGGACTGCGTGCCTCTTTCGCCTTGCTCTGAAGGTCACGTGCGGTAACATCAATGCCGACACCATACCCTGCTATATAGTCTAGCGCCTTTTCTTTGGGAATATTACGACCTTTTTTGCTGATGGCTGCAACAAGTTCTACCTCATGATGCACTTCCTTGCTCTGTCGGGGAAGCCTAACTGCCCCCCCGTTACAGAGTATACTGGTTATCGGTTTTAAAAAAACGATAGGTTCGTCGGACTGCTCATTATTCAGCTCTTTAATGTGTTCCACATAGTTACGACCGATACAAAAAATCGTGTTGATCTCAAGAGTGGGAGAGAGCCCCGGGATAATTGGACGATTCATAAACAATAAAGAAATAAAAAAGCCTCAATTCCGGTGTGGAATCAAGGCTCAATATAGTTAAAAAAGTAAATTACTGCGCAGTGTCGATACTAACGTATTTACGCCCACCACCACGAACATGGAAAATAACCTGTCCGTCGGCTTTGGCGAAAAGGGTATCGTCTTTCCCACGTCCCACATTTTCTCCGGGATGGAATTTGGTTCCACGCTGACGTACGATGATATTACCGGCACGCACACGCTCACCGCCGTACTTTTTGACGCCTAATCGCTTCGAAATCGAATCGCGACCGTTCTTTGTAGATCCTTGTCCTTTCTTATGT
>JBEPXS010000294.1:0-4879 GCA_041641755.1 Balneolaceae bacterium | reverse complement strand
CATCGGTATGGGCGCATATAAGTCCCCTCCCGGAGAGGGGTGCCGAGTGCAGCGAGGCGGGGTGGGTTCGCAAGCCGATGATTCAGGGCCAGATCCGACAATTTATCTTAGACATAACACTAGTAGATTACACACCTAAAACAAAAGTTTTAGATTGTACCGATAAAAAATGGCACCTCCAAAAGAAGGTGCCATTAAATAAAATGAAAAGAAGATCTAAGGGTTAATATCTATCCCGCTTTCTTGTTCGCTTTAAAGCGATTAATCACACCGCCATAAAGAACAGCCTCTTTTTGCCGTTCGCTGAACGTATGTTTTACTGTGTACTTCTTATCTTTCGTCTTGTTGTGAATGACAATTTCGTTACCATTTTTGATAGCACTACGGATATCATTCACAGCTAAGATATCACCCTGATCAATATCTTCGTAATCCGCATCGTGTTCAAACTCGAGAGGTGGAATTCCGAAGTTAATCAGGTTTTGCCAGCCAATACGAGCATAGCTCTTGGCTATGACTGCTCGCATCCCCAGGTAACGGGGTGCAATTGCGGCGTGTTCACGGCTGGATCCCTGAGCATAGTTTTCACCGGCAATGACCACGTGTCCGCCATGCTCTTCTTTTGCTTCCATCGCACGGTCGTGGAAGTTCTTATCCACAACATCGAGCGTAAACTTACTGATTTCAGGAATATTACTGCGATAAGGAAGCACTTCTGCCCCGGCACGCAGAATCTCATCGGTAGAGATATCATCACCCATTTTCAGTAGAACGGGGACATCAAAATCTTTCAGCTCATCAAAATCAGGCATAGTTGAAATATTCGGCCCTTTCTTGATTTTGCCCCGCTTTTCTTTTGGCTTTGGAGGGGTAAGCATCTCGGTATTAACAACCAGCTTTTCAGGATGCTCATATTTGGGATAAGTCATATTGTACAGATCCTCGAGATCGCGGGGATCTGTAATCTTTCCGGTCAGTGCCGATGCAGCCGCAGTTTCAGGACTCACCAGAAAGACAGAGTCTTCAGGAGTTCCCGATCGATCCGGGAAGTTCCGGGGTACGGTACGCAGGCTGTTTTGTCCTGATGCAGGCGCCTGCCCCATTCCAATACATCCGTTACAACCGGCCTGGTGGATACGAGCTCCAGACTGTACCAGGTTAAACATAACATCATTCTTAACCATATTCTCGATGATTTGCCGTGATGTCGGGTTTATATCATAAGAGACATTGTCATTAACCGTCTTTCCTTTCACTATCTCAGAAGCGATCCAGAAATCACGGTATCCTGGATTTGCAGAAGAACCAACATACGACTGGTAGATATCTTGACCTTCGACTTCACGAACCGGAACTACATTTCCGGGACTGCTGGGCAGCGCAATAAGCGGCTCAATATCATCCAGGATGAGCTCTTCATACTTATCGTACTCAGCTCCTTTGTCAGCTTTAAGTTCCACAAACTCATGGCCGCGCTCCTGAGATTCCATAAACCGACGAATCTCACCATCTGCCGGAAAGACCGTACTGGTTGCTCCCATCTCGGTACCCATGTTGGCAATCACATGGCGGTCCATGGTATCAAGATTTTTCAGTCCTTCTCCAAAATATTCAATGACATAACCGGTAGCACCGTCAACGTCGTAGCGGCGAAGCATCTCAAGAACTACATCTTTGGCACTAACCCAGTCTGGCAACTCTCCTTTCAGTTCTACGCCCAGTACTTTAGGCATCTTTATGTAAAGAGGTTCTCCGGCAATGGCAAAGGCCACATCCAAACCGCCTGATCCAATTGCAAGCATCCCCATACAACCTGAAGCCGGTGTATGGCTGTCAGATCCAGCCAATGTTTTACCCGGAATGGCAAAACGTTCTGTTTCAATAGGATGGCTTACTCCGTTACCGGGGCGACTAAACCACATTCCAAAACGTTCAGCTGCAGATTTTAGAAATACGTGGTCATCAGGATTCTTAAAGTCAGTTTGTATAAGATTGTGATCTACGTACTGGCAAGATAATTCTGTTTGTGCTTCATCCAGTTCCATTGCTTCAAGTTCAAGCATCACCATTGTACCGGTGGCATCTTGTGTTAAGGTTTGGTCTATTTTAAGACCAATTTCTTTGCCCGGAACCATTTCACCATCTACCAGATGGCTTTTGATTAGCTTCTGGGTGACGTTAAGTGGTTTACTCATGAGTTAAATTAATGATTTATGTTATTTGTTCACTTAAGTTCTTGTCTACTAAAAAGTTATAAACTATAAATCGTTTCCCAAATTCACTTATTTAGAACCATTTTGAATGATTAATACCTAATTTAGTCCCCTTCTTATTCCTGCAGATACTTTACGGGTGAATTATTTTGCACCGATTTGAATTATAGGATTGATTGGCTAAAATAAAATATTACTCATTTGAGGTCAGATTTATGACTACAAAAGAGGTAGTAAAGGCACTCGCAGAGAATTGGGATATGAGCAAAGCCGAAACCCGACGATTGCTTGATACCATCGTAGAAACTTCGAAACGTAATCTTGTGGAGGGTAACAGCTTTACTATTCCTGAACTGGGAACCTTCGACACGCACACCCGTTCGGAGCGTAAATCATACAATCCCCATTATGAACAGTATATGAAACTCCCGCCCAAGCGGGTTGTGGATTTTAAGCCCGGCAAGAGTTTAAAAGAAGATCTAAAATATATTGAGGTGTGATTATGAGTGAAAAAATCACCTTCGGTGAACTGGTGGAATCGATCGCCGAAAAAACAGATAATTCAAAGAAGTTCACTCACGATTTTCTAAAGGACTTTGTCTCGGTAATCAATTCCGGGCTGGAGGAGGACGGTAAGGTAAATATCGCCGGATTCGGTAAATTCGAGTTAAACCAGGTAGATGAACGGGAGGGATATAATCCGCAAACGGAAGAAAAGATGACCATCCCGGCTCACAACAAGGTCAATTTTAAACCCTACAAAGGATTCCGAGAGCTGGTCAATACCGCTTACTCTCACTTGGAACCGGAGCTCCTGGAGGAAGAACAGGGGGAGCCCCAACCAGACCCCTCACAACCGATCGAAGATCAAAATGTGGGAACTGAAGAGACCACTGAACAATCTTACCGGGAACTCTACGACCCTGTGGATACTGAGCAAAAGTTCTTCCCAGATTCTCCGGCTCCTATTGCAGGATCGGAAGATGTTGGAACCGAACAGGAAAATGCCGAAAAACCGGAAGAAACCACATCCCCACCCGAATCCTCTTCTAAAGTAGGTTCAAAAAAATGGGCACCCGTTACTACCCAAACACCGAATGATTCCACTGAGCCCGCTGCCGAAACGAAAGAAGAACAAACCGACATGGCATCTCTTGAACCAAGAACTGAAACAGAAACTGGCAGGCAATCCGCCCAAACTAAAAACACTCGTGTTTGGGCAACAGCAGCAGCAATCGGGCTCCTCATTATAGCATTTGGAGCCTGGTTGATTATTAGCCAGGGCCCTCAAGAATCACGGCAGACTGAACCACTCATTTCTGGCTCACCACAGCAAACAGAAAGCACAGAATCCGCTCCTGAATCGGTCACAGGCTCTGAATCCCAAAACGCCCAATCACAAACCGCTACAGAACCGGACCAACAAGCACAAACCAATCAACAATCTATCCCATCATCAGTAGAGTTGGAAGAGGGTCAAACACTGTGGAGCCTGGCTCAAGTAACGTACGGGGATCCCTACCTGTGGCCATGGATATACAGGACAAATAAGAATGCGATCGATAATCCAAACCTCATCTACGCCGGTTCCGACCTCTCGCTGCCGAACCCTGAACTGCCCGGGAACAGACCTAGCTCCCAGGATTCCCTGGAAGTCGCGATCGGTTATGTGGATACCTATCGATGGTATAAACAGCATGAACAAAATAATGGCCGATATTACTTGTGGGCAGCAAAAAAATACGATCAACAGGTAATTGACCATATTGATCGCCCAATCGACAAAGATGATTTGGCATTCGTTAATAGAGTTCGTTAATTACTTTCAATCCTGAATTAATTTCAGCACTAACAAAGAACACAACCAAATTTAAGCAAGCAGGAGAACTGTATGATTCGTCATGTCGTCATGTGGAGATTGAAGGATGAAGCCGAAGGGGCTACAAAGGAAAAGAACGCCGAAAAGATGAAGCTGATCCTTGAAGGTCTGAAGACCAATATTGATGAAATTAAAAATGTCGAAGTCGGAATTAACATTAATGCCGACGAGGATGACGATATGGCTTATGATGTGGTGCTTATTTCAGATTTTGAGACCGAGCTGGATTTTACCATGTATACCCGTAATGCCCATCATAAAAAAGCCAAAGATTTTATCGATTCGGTGATTGAACAACGCCTCTTTGTAGATTATATAGTAGATACCTAATGCCGTGGCAGTTTTAAATCTGCCGTGTATTATCTGAACAGGCTTCCTGAAGACCAGAAGGTGGTTATTGGTTTAAAACTCATATGAATATTCTTAAAACCATAGGCATCTGGTCAATCTTCCTGTCCTTCCGCAGTGAAGTGGACAAGCTATTTTCCAGGAAGGGATTTACGAAACTATTGTGCAGCTTCAACTAGTGATTTGAAGATTTTACGCTGTGCCCTGATTTGCGGCATATATTCAGGATGCCATTGTACCCCCACTAAAAAAGGAAAGTCAGGAGACTCAACGGCTTGTATGATGCCGCTCTCCTCCCGTGCCACTATCTCTAGCGAGGGGGCCAGTTTATCGATGGCCTGATGGTGCATGGCATTAACGGTAATCTCTGATGTTTCCATAATATCGGCCAGCAGGCTACCCTTCTGTACCTCTATCCCTTTCTTGGGGAAAATTGAAT
>JBEPXS010000293.1:0-4888 GCA_041641755.1 Balneolaceae bacterium | reverse complement strand
AAACCATCGGGATGAATAATTGTGAACCATATTATACTAACCAAACAAAGGGAGACCGCATTGAAATCCTTAAAAACAAAGAATACATACAATGTGACTTGGATATCCATACTTTTATTCATCGTCGTAGGTGCATGTACAAGCACAACTACGGATTCAGGAGATTCGGAAGAGCCGGGGTTAAAGATTGATACCGAATTATTGGGTACCTGGCGTTCGATTAGTAATCCTTCAATAACGCTGGAATTTACTCAGGAAAGTTCTACAAATGGGAAAGGAATAGAAAAAATCCTCGACAACAATGATTTTTGTAAAAACGATAGCAAGTATTTTGGGTATATGGTATTCAGCTGGACTCAAAAGAAAAAAGGATCAGGTATATCGGTATTCACATTTGACGAGGAATTTACCCAGGATTGTGGAGCAGCAAGAAATCAATTGGTTGGAACCATAGACCAAGAGTATCAAATCAAGAATGATACTCTAATATATGTAGGCAATATGATCAAATATGAAAGGATAGATTAGTTTATTCGAGACCGGTTCTTAAAGCGTTACAGACTATTTACGTCAATCTCCGTAATTTGCCCATTACTTAGTTTCAGAGTGCGGTAAGGGTATTGTTTGACCGTGTCGTAATCATGAGTTACCATCAGGACGGCCATACCCCGATTGTTGATTTGCTCCAGCAGTTCCATAATGGAGGCTGATGCTTTAGGATCAAGATTACCGGTAGGTTCATCGGCCAGCATAATACGCGGCTCGTTAGCCAGGGCACGGGCAATAACCACCCGTTGCTGTTCTCCACCAGAGAGGTCGCCGGGCATATTTTTGCGTTTATGGCTGAGCCCCACCATCCCCAGAACTTCCAGAGCACGCTGTTTGATGAATCCCTTCTTTTGTCCGGTTACCTCTAGTGCAAAGGCCACGTTTTCATAAACCGACCGATCCGGCAGCAGCTGAAAATCTTGGAAAACGATTCCCAGGCGACGTCTAAGATAGGGGACTTTGCTTTCCCCGATGGAGTTAACCTCCATATCGGCAACACGGACCGTTCCAGTATCCGGGGTGATATCCCGATAAATAAGCTTTAGAAAAGAGCTCTTACCGGCACCCGTCTGCCCGATAAGATAGTTGAATTCCCCGTTTTCCAGGGAAAAAGAGATATTATCGAGCACTCTGCGGTGGTCGTAGGTTACTGAGACATTATTGAATTCTATTACCGAATCGTAGGGCATTGTAAAACCATTGTTATTCTTAAACTTGACTCGTCAGCATCAATCAGATCGAAACCGTCATACTTAGCCAGCAATGTATACTCGGTTTCATCGATAATGTCAAGCATTTTAGGCAAAGTATAAATTTTCTGCTCATGAACTTCATGATATTGTTCAAGCACGGTTTCTTGGTCATCATCCAGTTTTTCGATGTCAAACTCATTATAATGGATTCGTTCGTTGGGATCATACCGGCTTTTCCTGAAAAAGCGATAGTTCCCGGGGGCGTAGCCTTCCTCATTATTCAAAAATTGAATCGACCGGATAGAGTTCTTAGGAGTAGTAAAATCAAAAACAAAAATACTTTCGGAAGTGAGTACCTGCTTAACCTCTTTTAAAAAGAGGATTATATCCCTGGGGCGGTGCAAGTAGTTCACGCTGTCGAAAGTGGAGACTACTACATCAAACGTGCGTTCCAGATCGATGTCTAGGAAATCCATTGTTCTGAACTCAACATTGGCATCCTGTTCACGGGCTTTTTGTTGGGCTATTTCAATCATGTCGGGCGATTTATCCGTGGCCACAATGTCATAGCACATCAACTCGTCCAGAGAAAGAGCCATGGAACCGGTACCACAGGCCAGCTCAAGGATCGAGGTTGGATCGGGATGATTGGTCTGGATGATCTCATCGACAAAGTCAGCCCATATCTCATAATCCACATCATCCATTAAGGCATCATAGATGTAAGCCAGCTTACTGTATTCCGGACTCTTGGTTCTGCTCATACTGATTCCTTTTTCCGTTTGTTGGCCAACTGAACAGCCAAGTCGAAAGCTTGTTGAAATGATTTGGGGTTTGCTTTACCCTGGCCGGCAATGTCGAAGGCGGTACCGTGATCAGGGGAGGTACGAATGATGGGCAGGCCCGCCGTAAAGTTAACACCCGCACCGAACGAGAGCGTTTTAAAGGGAATCAGTCCCTGGTCGTGATACATCGCAAGGATACTATCGTAACTCTTGTGTTTTTGACTGCCAAAAAAACCGTCGGCAGGGTAGGGGCCGTCAACTTCGTTCTGGTCGGCTTGTGCCTGCATGATGGCGGGAGTGATGATGTCAAGTTCTTCCCGACCAATCATACCACCATCTCCGGCATGAGGATTAAGTCCTAATACCGCAATTCTGGGCCGGCTAATACCAAAGTCCCGCTTCAGACTTTTACTGATGATACCGATGTAGCGTACAATTCGTTTCTTTGTAATCGAATCTTTGACTTCAGCCAGCGGCACATGGGTGGACAGTAAACCGATACGGAGATCTTCATTCACCATCATCATAATAAAATCTTTAGTCCCGGTTTTTTGGGCAAGAAACTCGGTATGGCCCGGAATATTATAACCTGCTTTATTTACGGCTTCCTTGGAGATAGAAGCAGTAACCAGGGCGTCGGTTTCTTCGGTCAAACAAAGCTCAATTCCCTTTTCGACGGCAAGCATGGCACACTTCCCGGCAATTTCAGACAGAGAGCCGGGATAAATTTCAATATTTTGCTCCTGCATGCAGTTCAGAACATTCACCTGTCCCTCAATAGCAGAAACTATCGAGTCGATCGCATTATATTGCAGAGGAATACCGAGCTGATTTAAGTAGAAGTCCACGATTGCTGTATCTCCCAGAATAACCGGAGTACAGTCAGATAGGTCACTGTCGTACAGCGTTTTTAGCACTACTTCCGGGCCAATGCCGTTATAATCCCCAATACTGATTGCAATACGAACAGGCATTTCCTTTTCTGTTTTGCTGAATTCAACTGAAGAGTACAAAGATACAATAATGTTCTGATAATTTAATATGAGATAAGCAGATCAAGACAATATTTTATTCGGTATAGATCGGGCCGTACCGAGGTTAAATGTGGGTCATGGTAAAAGAGTTCTTATTCCGCAAGCTCCATCCAAGATAGCCCAGGAATAGCTCTCAACACTAGTGTTGTGTCACACCTAAAGTGTCGATTTGCATCAAAGTGGCCCGGGGAACCCACCCCGTCTTTCGCGCACCCCCACGCGAAATCCACCCCTCCGGCGGAGGGGATTTGCTGAATGCCTGTTTTCAGGGAAATAGCTCACCATATTGGTATAGGCTCGTATAAGTCCCCTCCCGGGAGGGGTGCCGAGTGTAGCGAGGCGGGGTGGGTTCGCAAGCCGATGATACAGGTAGATCCGATAATTTATCTTGGACATGACATTAGATTATATTCAAAACTAAAAGCAGGAGTAATTCTAATCAGAGACCAATTTAAATTCGCCAAATCCACTGACAGCCCGGAATACAAATGATCGTTTATCATACTGCCATATTTCAACAGCAGGCTCTCCGGGGGGGAATTTGCGGTCAATACTTTTGGGCGGGCCATATTGGATATAAACCTTTCCCTGATCCGTGTTATATCCTTTCACATTGATGGTAGAGAACTCCTCGTATGCATAATCAACGCGACGATAATACTCGGCCAGCAGTTCATTATACTCTGTATTAGGGGTAGGGTCCCTTTTCTTCCAAAATGCCCTGAACTTCTTCTCTTTTTCAGCATTCGAGCCCGACCGAATATCCCTGATGGTGTTCTCGTCCGCAATAAAACGCAGCATATCGATAGCTACATCAATATTAAGCAAACTGACAGGCATTTTGATCCATTTTGACCGGAATATCGACTGCGCAACAGGGGCATCCTGATCCTCCTTTACAACCTTGAATTGATATACCGCATTCATAAACTGACTGTTAGGAATCTTAACAATAGCATACGTATAGCCCGGATCAGCTTTGTTCAATTCAAGGTATTCCGTTGAGGAGTTGATAGTGAGTGCCGGCCGGACATTTCTATAAATTTGATCTTGTTTCAGGGTTCCAGTATGGACGGTACTTTCGCGGGTGGTATCCCGCTTGGTAATATCAACCCGATTTACTTTATAACTGTAAGATTTCGATGAATCGTATTCAGGAAGCCGAACAAAGGTATAAAAATCTTTACCGTAATAAACATTATCTCCGAAATTCAGCAGTTGCAAGGTACCATGAGTGCCGCTGCCTGACTCGTTACTAAATTCTTCTCCCAGAATTACCTGGCCATTCTGTTTTGAATCATAAGGCTGAATTTTTACCGTCTGTTTGCGTGAAGTTTGTCCCTCCACCTCTTCGCCACGGATAAACTGCAATATGTAACTATACGTACCCGGCTTTACGTCACTTGTCAAAGTACCGGTTATAAATTTATTCTTGGCTTTGGTCTGCTCATAGTTTTCTGCAAATGCAGTATCTTTCCACGCAGTACGGACCACCGGCTCAAGTCCCTCCACGGAAAAGTCATCCCGCCGATTTTTCTTTTGCGGTGCATTGGGATTCTTGAAGACTTCAATATTCATACCAACCGGACTAAAGAAATTCTTTTTATCACCGGAGCTATCATATTTCCTGAATGGAAGAAGATTGTAATCAATTCGAAATGTGGTTACAAATTTAACGGTCCCGGGTTGGTCGCCCGGCAGCGTAAAATTATCGAAGAAAATATTCTGGTCCCGTTGCTGGTTTGCCAGTTGTTCATAGTTTATACCACGTTGAGCTTTAACGGGGATACTTGAGAAAATTAAAACAGTTATTAAAAACAGTAACGAG
>JBEPXS010000292.1:0-4904 GCA_041641755.1 Balneolaceae bacterium | reverse complement strand
CAAGCTCGCGGGCTTCGGCTGCACTTACGCTCCGGGAATTGGTAAGCACGTAAAAGATCGGCGTTTCTTCTCGGAACAGGTTGGTGAGCAGCTCTTGCTCCCAAGAGGTTATCACGGGCAGATCATACACCGTTTGCGTACCGGTCGGGTCATCATCCAGCACGACCAAGGTACGATCTATGTTCTCATTCTCCTCCCGTATCTCCTGAACCAGTCGCGATTCAGGACTTTCAGACTTCCATTTTTTTATCTGCCCCTCTATTGTCATCCCATTATTCATCTACCATTGCAATTACGCGGGCTGGAGCCCCATCGCCATCTTTTATCTTCAGTGGAAAAGCGAACAGTGTGCATCTATCCGATTCAATCTTATCAAGGTTGGTCAATCCCTCGATTATGGTAATACCGCCCTTCATGAGGATCTGGTGAATACGGGTTACCTCCTCCAGGTTATTTACATCTGCCACTGACGGCGGTTCTACGCCAAGCATTTTCACCTGCTGATCCACCAGCCAATGGGCCAGCTCTTCCGAGATTCGCGGAAGCCCGCTACGGTATCGTTCTTCATATACAAATGCCGACCACCCAGTTTGAATCAACAGGCTATCACCGGGTGAGATCCGATCTTTTACCGGCCTCAAGTCGGAAACTGAAATGAGGCAGGAATCTTCGCTGACCGGCAGCCGGAGAACATGAGCTTGCCCTATGAAATCGGAAGGCGCAAGCTCATCAATCGTTGCAGCGTTAACGCCGAAATGGAGCGGGGCATCCATATGGGTCCCCGAATGACTATAGATATGCAGCGTACGGGCATTCCACCCATCCCTTTCAAGTACCTTTGCACTTTCAAAGGATACCCCCTCCATCTGCTGATCGTATGTGAGGGTCAAATCTATAACCCGTTTCCCATCCATTATGCTTCCATATTTTTGATAATTTGATCAGATACTTCATCGGTTTTTGCATTTCCGCCCAGATCACTGGTTTTAAGCCCGGAACGGGTTGCTTCCTGGATAGCTCGAACAATGGTTCCTGCTGCTGCTTCCTCTCCAAGGTGCTCCAGCATAAGCGCTCCCGACCAGATGGTACCGATGGGATTTGCAATATTCTGACCGGCAATATCGGGCGCAGAACCATGGATCGGTTCGAACATGGATGGATACTCCTTTTCAGGATTGATATTACCGCTTGGTCCTAAACCAAGACTACCCATTATTGAACCACCCAAGTCACTGAGGATATCGCCAATCATATTTGTTGTCAGTACCACATCAAACACTTCCGGCTTCAGAACAAAACTGGCCGAGGCGTTATCCACATACATCTGGTTGTACTCAATTTCGCTGTACTGCTCTGCCACTTCCGCAATCACACGATCCCAGTAAGCCATCGTATTTATAAGCGTGTTAGACTTGGTCACATTGGTCACCCTCCCCTTACGCTTCCTGGCCAATTTGAATGCGTAGTGAGCTACCTGCTCAATGCCCTGCCGCGTAAAAACGCTGGTATCCGTGGCGAGCCCATAGGATTCTTCCGGGTGGATTATTTTCCCGTTCTGAACAAACTCTCCCTCATTGTTTTCCCGAATAATAATAAAGTCAATATCCTCAAGACTCTTATCCCGCAACGGACTCTCTATACCAGGAAGCAGCTTTACCGGTCGAAGATTAACGTATTGCTTGAAATTTACTCTTACCTTAAATGTATACATCATCGCTGGTAATGTGTCATCCACATCGGGTAAACCCACTGCACCAAAATAAATAGCATCATATCCACTCAAAATATCCAGCCCATCCTCCGGCATAAAATCGCCATGCTTTTTATAGTACCCCGCCCCCCAATCAAATTCATCTACTTCAAGGCTAAAATCGAAGTGCTCTGCAGCCTTTTGGAGCACAGCAATGCCCGGCGGAATTATTTCACTACCGATTCCATCACCATGAACTGCTGCTATCTTATATCCCTTCATTGTAGAATTTTTTTATGACTAAAACTGATTTGAATAACTGCCGCACATATACCCCCCCTTATTAACCTATAGACGAGTGTAACTGGCAATCTAACAATGAATATAGTATATTGAATTTTGAATACAAAATTCAATATATACAATTTGATTCGACTTGCTTGTACGGTTACAGAAATGATATCACACCATAATCTAATTACTTTTACAGAACCTGAATCAAACACTGTCTTCAAACAACCAACCTGATGATATTTCCACCTGGAGTTCTAACTGGAAACTCGGTAACTAACCTTTTTGAATATGCCAAGGAACAGAGATTTGCTATTCCTGCGGTCAATGTTACCGGTACCAACAGTATTAATGCGACACTCGAAGCGGCAAACAATGTCCAATCACCAGTCATCATCCAGTTTTCAAATGTTGGTGCCCACTTTATTGCTGGAAAGAATCTGGCCAATACGCATCAAGAGGCTTCAATTGCGGGAGCTGTGTCGGCGGCACGACACGTACATGAGGTGGCTGAACATTACGGCGTCAGTGTTGTACTGCATACTGATCATGCCAATCGGGAACTACTTCCATGGGTGGATGGACTTCTTGAGAGAAATCGTATCTACTTTGAAAAAACAGGCAAACCGCTCTTCAGCTCGCACATGATTGACCTGTCCACCGAACCCATTGAGAAAAACCTTGCAACATGTTGCAGTTATCTCCAAAAAACCAGTGAGCTGGGTATTACCCTGGAAATAGAACTCGGCGTTACTGGCGGAATTGAAGACGGATTTGACCATTCTGATGTAGAAGAAAGCAGTATGTATACCAAACCGAAAGATATACTGCGAGCCTATGAACAGCTTTCTGAGATTGGCAACAAGTTTACTATTGCGGCCTCTTTCGGCAATGTTCACGGGGTGTATAATCCGGGCAATATTGAACTGAAACCGAGAATACTTAAACAGGCTCAGGAGTTAATTGCAACAGAGTTAAGAACTGCTCAGAATCCAGCTACATATGTTTTCCACGGGGGGTCCGGTTGTACACGTGACCAGATCAGGGAAGCGATATCTTATGGCACTGTAAAAATGAATATCAATACGGATCTTCAATGGGCTTTCTGGCATAGCATACAAGACTACTATCAGCAGAACGAAGCGTACCTAAAGTCACAAACTGGAAACCCCGAAGGGGAGAACAAACCAAATAAACCATATTATAATCCTCAAGTGTGGCTGAGAGAAGGAGAGAAAGGAATTGTTAATCGGCTAATCAGAACTTTTGAGGATCTCAACTGCATAAACCAGAATAGCTAATACTCAAGCTTTCAATTTCAAAAAAATCCTGAATTTCCAGACATTTTGAATAGCTTTAAAACATCGGTATTCATCTAATATTATAACTTGTTATTTTTATGAAAATAATTTCTAATTGAATTGTTATACATTTTGAATTACATCTCAATAAAAACTGTATCAAATATTTCATATTTAATTAGGCTTTAACGATTTATTCTCAGAGCAACTTAGCAACCACAATATGAGTAGAGCACCAGAACATGTAGATTTAACTTCCTGGATTCATGAAGAACTGAAATCACAAATATTGGAACACAAATTAAAACCAGGTCAAAAAATCATACAGGAAGAAGTAGCTGAAGAACTAGGAGTGAGCCGGACCCCTTTGCTCAAAGTATTACAAATGCTTGAGGCTGAATTTTTGGTGGAAAGCAAACCGCGCAGGGGATATTACGTCAGAGAAATCAGCACGAAAGAGATGATTGACGTCTTTGAATGCCGGGAAGTTCTCGAAGGATTAGCAACACGTCTTATTGCTGAAAAAGCCGATGAATCTGATCTAGAAGCTATTAAAAACTGTTTTGTTCCATTCCTCGGTTCTAATAATCCAATCAATGAAAATGAATATGAGAAAGCAGATCAGCGTTTTCATAGTCTCATTAGCAAAAAATGTGATAATAAAATGCTTTCCAGACTTGAAATGATAGGAAATGTGCACATTTTAGCTTATCAGAAAGGACTACTCAGACCTCCTGAAGAAACCCTGCCGGAACATAAAGAAATCATAAATGCCTTGATAAACAGAGACGGAAACAAAGCTGAACTTGCCATGCGCGAACATATAAAGCGAAGCAGAAACTCACTGGAAAAGAAATTAAACAATTCCGACTAACTTCCGAGAACGGACTAAGCCGTTAAAGGCTCCTGCGATCAGATAGTGGTCACAATCAACGATTTCTGCATCTATATGTAGACTATTCTGGTTTTGAATTTTGCATACTTATTTAGCCAATGATTAGATTACCCTATTAATCGTCGAACAAGAAATTTCCGATTAACTAATCCTGTTCAATTCGAGAAGCCTCTATTCTAGTTCTTTACTATAAGCACCCAGTCGCCCTGCTGGTTGGCCGGATCAAAGTGATATTGATCCCTGATCCTTTTCGACCACTACCTCCTCATTCCCGGAAAACTTTTCTCCTGTCTCAGCGTCGATCCAGGAAAACCTGTTATAGGTACCGTGCTCTACCTGAAGAGAAAAGGAAGTGCCATCCGGGGTGAATACGAGGTACTGACTTCCCGGCTTCCCCAGTCAGGATGGCCCACATTCCCCAGCCCGTTATCTATAAGATATAAAAAACTGGGACTGTCGCCTTCCATGAGATATTCAGTGTGTGGATACTCTGTTCCCAGGGGACCTTTGCTGCGGATATGTTCATCAAGCCAGGGATTGTCCACAATGGAGAAGTCGGCACCACCAAAGCGACCCCAGAACTTGTCGCCGCTTATACCACTCCAGGTGCCAAAGTGATATGCACCGCCTGAGTAGAAGCCCGGGCTTGCAATGTAAAACAGATTGGAAAATGTTTTTCGGAGCCATGGCCCGCTGTTATCCTGGTCAGAAATTGTGTATACCCGAA
>JBEPXS010000291.1:2801-4916 GCA_041641755.1 Balneolaceae bacterium | reverse complement strand
ACTACCTCATGGATCATCATTTTCGGGTTGGAGCACGTGGCACGTACGAGGGCCATATGGATACTTACACATTCGGTAATCGGCCCAACGGTTTTTATATACCACGATTCCGCAATATCAGCCCTGAGACAGAGCATCCGGATTTTGTAAGAGGGTATGGTTTCCAGGGACGGGCCGGCCGGGCAAGCTGGAACCGCGGGCTTGGAATGGAAGGCTTTGGTGAAGATCTCAAAGAAAATCTTCAAGATCCGGGGCCATGGGGTGTTGGAATGACCGCCTTTGGTGAGATCCTACCGGACTATGATAATTATGTTGAGCTGAATGAAGAAAAAACCGATGAATGGGGAATCCCACTGTTGCGGATTCAGGCTTCAATAGGTGAAAATGAACGCAATATGCGGGAAGATATGGCTGAGACTGCTGCGGAGATGCTGGAGGCAGCCGGCGCCAAAGATGTAACTCCGTACAAACAGGAATACTTGTTTGGAGAAGGAATTCATGAGATGGGGACCGCTCGCATGGGGGATGATCCGAATGAATCGGTACTCAATGAGCACAACCAGCTTCACGAAGTACCAAATGTGTTTGTCACTGACGGGGCTTGCATGACTTCTGCAGCTTGTCAGAATCCATCGTTGACCTACATGGCGCTTACCGCCCGGGCTGTTGATTATGCTGTAAGCGAGTTAAACAAAGGAAACCTCTAATTACTGTAGCCATGGTTTAACAGGCCATGATCTACGACTCAAGACTATAGAATTATGAACAGACGTGATGCTTTAAAACGAATTGCTTTGCTCAGTGGGGGAGCGCTTTCGATGTCTACTATTACTGCTGTAATGAGCGGTTGTAGTTCCGGGCCAGAAGGTTATACTCCGCGAACCCTTTCCTCACATCAGAATGAGTTGGTTACTGTCATCTCTGAACGGATTATTCCTGAAACGGATACTCCCGGGGCTAAAGGTGCCAATGTTAATCAGTTTATTGATAAAATGCTGACTGACTGGAATTACGAGAATGAACGAAATCATTTTCTCTCAGGATTAGACAGTGTTGATGAAACCAGCCAGGAAATGCACGGTAGTGCCTTTCTTGATTTATCAGAAGAGCAGCAAGTTTCAGTTCTGGAAACAAAAGAGCAGGAAGCAAAGGATAATCCCCTGCCCGATACCGATCTTAAGCCTTTCTTTGCCATGATGAAAGAGTATACACTTGTCGGTTATTATACCTCTGAGATCGGAGCTACGGAAGAACTCGAGTGGAACCACGTAGCCGGTCGCTACGACGGTTGCTATCCATACAACGAGGTTGGCAAAGCCTGGTCTTCCTGATATATAAAAACAATCCGCTCCTATTTTTTAAATACCAGTATCATTTATTTATGTACCATACATAGGTACTGGTAATCCGCTGGGGCTGTCTAAATAGTCCATAGGTAAAAATAACCGCTATTTTTGATTCTAAGAGTTCCTCCCTGGAGAATAGCTTGTCCGTCTACTGGCGAAATAGTTAACCTTAACTTGGGCTATGAGTTTGCTAACTATACCTTTTAAGCCAATTAAACCCTGTTTGAGTTATTCATTGTTTTTTGAGGCAAATTTTCTACCGTCGGATATTTATTCTAAATCATAGCATCTTTTTTATGGGTGTATCTTTTGGACTGTGACCGACTGCCGGCGGTACGGCCCGTTTCAAACACTCGGGGAGGGGCCAAGCCAAAATGAATATCCAAAGACATTTAGAGGAGACATAATTCAAGTTTGAAGTATTCTCCTTCCTTGTGGTGTTCATTTTTTGTACGGCCAAAAAACGAACCAAAAAAGCCGCCAAAGAATCCCAGATGTTGTTCTGTTCTGCTACTAAATTGGCAAGTGCTTTGGGGCATGTGCAGCTTCCTGCGGGAATTCCCTGCAGGGATTCTCTGGACTCGGTGAAGCTCAACTGATTTTTTAAATGACGCCTGTTATCAGGTATTCTTTATTGCACAATATGGGAAACCCGAAAAATTTACTGTCTGAAATCGGTTTGTCTGTTCATCCGGTCAGCGTCCCGATAGCTGTCAAACCGATTGAGTTTTAAATTCTTCTTGGGTTTTTGGTTCGTTTTGGGCTAAGC
>JBEPXS010000291.1:0-2791 GCA_041641755.1 Balneolaceae bacterium | reverse complement strand
TTGTCTAGTCCATTTTCGATGAGGAAGATTTCGACTGTAATCAAGTCTAAAGAACGGTCACCTAAAAACCACTGGGAGGCGCGGTTAATGACGAAGTGTTATTTTAATCGAAGAGAGCTTTGAAAACGGGGTTTTTGATCAAGGTCAAAGCCTGAGTGATTTCGAAATCACAAAAATACAGAGATTTGACCAAAACAACGGTTTGTTCCCCCGTGTAATCAATCCCAGGGATCCGCTAGTCCAGTTCTTTAAGCTTGATGTTGCGGAAGTCCACCCTGTTTCCGTGATCCTGTAATCCGATATATCCCTTATGCGCAGCACCGAATTCTGGATGCGGAGCAAATTTACTCTGTTCGAGCATCTCGTACCATTCATCCGTCCAGCGTTCATACTCAACAACTTTCTCCCCGTTCATCCAATGCTCTACATGGGACCCATCTTCTTTTACCACAATCTTAATCTTGTTCCATTCGTCGTATGGATTGGCATTTTGGGGATCGGCAGGAATCAAATCATAGAGTGAGGTCGCCTTGCGGTTGCCATTCTTTCCCCTGGTTGCATCTGGATGATTTTCGTTGTCCAGAATTTGAATTTCGGGGGCCGACCAGTAGATCGGTTGCTCTGGTTGCTCCAGCGCACCATAAAAAATGCCGCTGTTTCCTCCCTTGGCCACTCTCCACTCGAGTTTAAGAATAAAATCTTCATACACATCCGTGGTGATAATATCTCCACCTCCACCACCCTCCTCTACTGAAAGCATTCCATCTTCTATTATCCATCCCTGCCGGGGAAATTGCTCTTTGTTGTATCCGCGCCAACCGTCAGACGTTTTACCGTCAAACAAGAGCGTCCATCCCTCCTCTTTTTCCTGATCAGTTAATCTGTTTTGTTGGGCAAAGGTTAGTGACATACTAATAAAGAAACATAACAAGGTTAACAGTACACCTTTAATTTTCATGGTGAATCAAATTTGTATTACACTTATGATTTAAAAATCTTAAGATTGATCGGAGTTAATCCCTACGTGCTCCAGCGCTTCGTCAGAACAACCCTGCCAGTCATACGGTTGGTTGCCGATATAGCCAATATCTTCGATACCAATTTTACTAGACCAAAATCCGGAAGCTACAAGATCCCGAAACTGATTAAAAAAGTTAACTCCAGGCTGCATTTCCGGCTTTGCCACTTCAGGGTATGCAATTTCATCCAACATGGTGGTTTTCTCATCATCGCTGCAATCTATAAAGTCTTTATTGAAGCTCTTGTTACACTCCACATCCAGCCATTTCAATCCACCGCGCATAGGTGTTTGCATATGGGGTCGATCATGCATCATGAAGTCTATGAACTCCGGTACGCCTGCGTCTTCGGCATTGCCCGATCGTTCATCTGCGGGGATGGTCATATTGGCCAGCTGACGCACGGTCTCAAACTCATGTTCGGTAAAGAACTGCTTCTCCCAATTCTTCAGATCCTCTTCCGTAACATGCTTCCAAAACTTTTCTTCCACACTGGTTTTCGAGGACGGGGTTTGGCAACCAGTCATTACAAAACTGCCGGCCAATGTTCCAAGGGAAAGTGTTTTTAAGGCTTCTCGTCTGTCCATAGTGTTTTCATGTTGAGTAAGTTTATGAGTGCGGATACCAGCAATGAATGTGCCATAAACAACACTGAAGTCTCACAACTCCTGACTTACCGATAGAATTAAAGATTTCCTTTATTCATCTGATCTGCTATATAATTTGAGGTACGCATGGCAAGGGCCAACAGTGTCCAGGTCGTATTTTTATGAGGCTGCGATACAAACGGCCCTCCATCAGCAACAAAAAGGTTATCTACATCATGCGCCTGGCAATATTTATTTAGTACCGAGGTATTCGGGTCATCGCCCATACGGGTAGTTCCCACCTCATGAATAATTTCACCCGGTTTGGATATTCCGTATCCATCCTCTTTGCCGGGCATATCCCACAGTGGAGTTCCTCCCATTTCGTCAATTATCTGGCGGAACGTCTGTTGCATGTGGCGTACCTGTAAATATTCCTGGTCGCTCCAATTATAATTAAACCGAAGTACCGGAATGCCCCACTCATCAACCGTATTGGGATCGATCTCGCAGTAATTGTCCTCAAATCCAATACTTTCACCACGACCGGATAAGCCAATAATAGAACCGTAATACCTGCGATAATCTTCCTTCAGCTGCTTCCCGTATCCTCCCCCACCCTTGGGGCGATCCTGATACAGATTACTATAATTCTGGATGCCACTCATAAAACCATAGCTGGGCATACCTCGTCCGCCCCAAAGTTCAACATGGTAACCCCGGGCAAAATCCAGATTGCTGTTATCTTTCCACCAAGGGATATAGAGGTGCATACCACCGGTACCATCTTCGTTGTGTACCGGCATATCCATCAGTTTTGGTATAACGCCTGCTACACTTGTACCTGTGGTATCCATCAAATACTTGCCAACCTTGCCACTGGAATTGGCCAGCCCATTGGGAAACTCGCTGGATTTGGAGTTCAGCAGCAATCGGGCCGACTCACAGGCGCTGGCTGCCAGTACAACAATTCGGGCACGCACCTTGTATTCCTGCCCATCCTCTTTATTTACGTACGAGACACCTGTCGCTTTCCCGTCTTCATGGGTTACTTCTCGTGCCATCGCTCCTGTTTTGATCTCCAAATTCCCCGTTTCAAGTGCAGGCGGAAGCAGAACCGAGGGAGATGAAAAATTGGAATGTGTGGAACAGCTCCGATTACACTGTCCACAATAATGACAGGCA
>JBEPXS010000290.1:0-4918 GCA_041641755.1 Balneolaceae bacterium | reverse complement strand
CGCCTTTGACAATGATGGGCCGGTCGCCACTTTTAATTTGTTCTTTCTCTTTCGTTGCTGCTTCGGACTGGGACATTCAGTAGTGTAATTTTAGACGTTCGAATAAACAGGTGAATATACGAAATTTAGATTAGAAGATGAGAACTGATTCCTGTTTTAAAATTATCTGCCGGAAGTAACTATATTGCTAATTTTGAAGTTAAGTGACTGCAAATGCACCTGGATCCATCTCAAAGGCGGCTTTGAAAAATCAGGGGTTTTGATTAAGGTTAAAGCCTGAGTGAATTCGAAACCGCAGTTTATCTCCATAAAGGAGGATGTCGAATTCACGAAAATACAGAGATTGAACAAAACAACGGTTTTGCAAAGCCCTCTCACATCGAATATATAATATTTCTTACCTTTGAAGTCATAATCTCCCACTGTTCTAAATATTCTAAATAAATGAAAAAGGCTTTTTTCCTGGACCGCGATGGCACTATCAATGTGGATTATAACTTTGTGCATACCCCGGAGGAATGGACCTGGTGCGAAGGAGCCGTTGAAGCCATCAGGTGGATGAAACGACGGAATTTTAAAGTGATTATTGTAACCAATCAATCGGGCATTGCCCGTGGACGATACACGGAACAGGATGTCAATAAACTGCACAAATGGGTGGATGACGAACTGAACAAACAGGGCCTTTATATCGACGATTGGTACATTGCCCCCTGGCATCCGAAACATGATAACGAGCCCTACACATATGATCCCAACGACCGTAAACCCGGTACCGGCATGTTTGAGAAGGCGGCAGAAAAACATAGTCTGAATTTTAAAGAATCCTACATGGCGGGAGATAAAATTTCTGACCTGAAGCCGGCTATTGAGCTGGGTATGCACCCTTTCTTCATCCGCTCTCGGCATGAGCCCAGCCAGGATAAGTCGTGGCTGAAAAAACATAATATCCGAACATTTGACAATATTAAACAAGTAGTGGATACGCTTTAATCATGACCCAGTCGAAGGCAATGGTTACTATCGATTTTTGGAATACCCTGGTCAAGGCCGAAACCGGTGGCGGGGCCCGGCGGGAAATGCGAATCAACGCACTCAGGGAAGTGGCAGATAGATACGATAAAGAATTGAGTCCTGAAGATATAGATGAGGCCAAAAAACTGGCCTCCGAAGAGTTTGATGAGATATGGTTTAACGAGCAGCGTACCCCCACCTCGACGGAGCTGGTCAGAACTATCCTATCTCATCTCGATCTGTCTACTACCGATCGTGAAAAAGAATACCTGGTAGAACAATTTGAGGAATCCCTCTGGGTGGGTCCGCCACAGCTGGCCGATGATGCCGGGCAAGTCATTTCGGAACTGGCTTCCCGTTATGCAATCGGGCTTATATCCGACACCATGTATTCACCCGGACGTGTACTGCGCAAGTATCTGGAAAAGCGTGGACTTATCGATTATTTCGACGGATTTGTTTTCAGCGACGAAACGGGTTACAGCAAACCGAATCCCAAGGCGTTCAGCCAACTACTGGAACAGAGCGGCAGCAGCCCGGAATACTCGTGGCATATCGGGGATCTGCTAATGACTGACATCAAGGGTGCAAAACAATCAGGCATGAATGCGATTCTGTTCTCAGAATTTTCCAGCCCGGATCTTCACAAAGATGTAACTGAAGAACCGGATCATATATGCCGTAGCTGGTTAGAAATACAGAAAATACTCTGTTAACCATCTCAATTCAGCTTTTTCTTTAATTCATTTTTGATCCCACCGATAAGGATAGTAGTATCTGAAATGTTGGCAGCGGTGGACGTCGCCATAAGCCTGGGATCGGCCGGGGAGTTCAGATATGCTGTAATCATTTTTTAATCTCCTGCTCTCCTTTCTAAGAAGGGGTTTCCATTTCTCTTTATCCATAATTTTGTCATATTGGAATTAATGTAATGATGAACGGTCTCATTAATATGACCACTCCGGGGAGAAATCCTTACAACATTATCTGGAATTTTTGGTTTTCAGGCCGTTCCACTTAAGACTATGTTATACGCCTTAAATAAACAATGCTAGGTTCCACCTGATGAAAAAAATTTCAGTAGTCCTTTTAATCATAATTGCTATTCTATGGGGTTTTTGGCAAATGAGTAAATCCAGGAATTTTCAAGTAGCTGGACAATTAATATCCCATGTCCAAAATGCAGATTCTTTGATTGCTTTAACTTTTGATGATGGGCCTACTCCAGAATACACAGATGAAGTTTTAGCAATTCTTGAAAAATATGATGTCCCCGCAACTTTTTTTGTGACAGGGAGAGAAACAGAAACCAATCTTCAGGAAGCCCAAAAAATTGTACAAGCTGGTCATCAATTAGGAAATCACTCCTATTCTCATCAACAGATGATCCTTAAAAATTATGACTTCCTTAAAAATGAAATCGAACGTACAGATCAGGCTATTAAAGATGCAGGATATCAGGGAGAGATATATTTTCGTCCCCCTTATTGTAAAAAACTATTTCTTCTTCCGTGGGTTCTCTCTCAAAGAAATCAAATAAGTGTTACATGGAATATAGAACCAGAATCTATTGCAGATGTCAGAGACAGTGCACAAAAAATTGCAACTCATGTTGAGCAAAAAGTTAAATCAGGATCAATAATCCTACTACATGTAATGTATGATAGTCGAGAGGAAAGTCGTAAATCACTTCCTATAATTATTGAGAATTTAAAACAGAAAGGATACAAATTTGTAACCATTAATGAGTTACTTCGGCAAGGTAGTGCCGACGGCGTATAACCCAGCGCATTTATTAGACTACCCTACCGAGTTGAGATGTGCCAAAACGTCTCTCATATTTAACAATACCAGCACGGCGGGAGACAGGCTAGCCCGCGCATAAGGCCCAGAGCCTACCGCCTGAATCAGCCCTCGTCAGCATACCGTTCATAAACGGAGCATTTGTTATGGATACTACCCCCCCCGCCCTATCAACATTTTCTGGAAATTGATGTATCAAAAGATACCATCGCCTGTTGGTTGCGTCCCCGCGCTGAATACAGTCAGTGGAAGCAACAGCTGCAGTTATATGAACAACACGTTGAACAGCTGGAAGATCACATACGCCAGCTCATTACCACCCATCAGGGGCTAAACCGGTATTACCAACTGCTGCTGACCATTCCCGGCATAGGAAAAGTCACCGCCTGGTTGTGGCTGGTGTTGTTTTACGGGCACCAAACCTCAACCATAAACAGATTGCCTCGCGGTTTGGTTTTGCCCAGCACCGTCACCGCTCCGGCTCATCGGTGAGAGGGAAGACACGTTCCTCCGGGCACGGGAACAGCCAGATGCGATCCTGTATGAGGATGGTCGCCCGTTCAGTCAGCCATCATTACGAGCGATTTGCCCGCTATAAGCAACGAAAACTTGATGAGGGAAAGCCATGGCCGGTCGTTCGGAATAATTTGATTAATAAAATGATTAAAATTATCTGTGCTATCTGGAACAGAGACCAAGCCTGCCGAAAGGATTATGATTCTCGTTTTGACCGGCAAAAAAGTGCAGCATAACACTTGAAAAAGTTATAGCATTCAATCGGACACACCTCGCCAATTCTTGCCCGCCTTCCATTAATTAGTTAACCTTTCATTTACAAATTACTTCAACACGTTGGCACCTGCCGCTTTTCTTCTAATTTTTTTGTGTGAAATAATTCGTAAAGATTGACTTTTTTGCACTTGGTCAAACTTTGGAAAAATGAGGCTAGCTATATTGTCCCTATGTTCCATAGTCGGATTTTTAGATACTGTATTAGACTGGCTGAAAATCATGTTGAAAGTGGAATACATGGAAAATTCCTTAATGGCCTCTCTCAAAACCGAGGATCTCCCGGGTGAAATCATTTTGAAAAACTCCTTTCGGATCATACCGACGACAAATCTCACGGAAGGTCTCCAGCTCGGGATATAGAGCTTCAATATCATCTTGGTTTAGGGAAAAGTATTTTCCCCAGTGAGGACGAGCATTATACAACCGGACCAGTGCACAGGTCACAACATCCGCAAATTGGTGGAAGGCCTCCCTGTCCCTTGGTTTTTGGTAAGAGATAAGATTAAATCCATAACACGGTTTATCCATACCACCGGACATAGATATTAATGCATGATCCGGAAGTAGCTTAAGGAAAACAAATGGGTAGTGATGGGTATACATTCCCCGGCTTTTTTTAAGCTTTTCGAGCAACCCCACTGATTTAAGTTTGGAGGAAAATTTATCCGGAATCTCCTCTTTAATCCCGGCAAACACATTCGTTACAAGTCGTATCAGTTCAACGGCTTCTGCTATGTGATTTTCAGGTATAAAAATTTCGGCCTCTTCATGGCTGAAAATCTCCCGTGTACGGGTTAGCAGTTGATGGCTACGCTCCCTGACTGTTACCTTCTTGAGAATGGCTTTTGAGAACATATTTTTAAAAAAGAATCGTATCCATTCCGATTTGCCTAAAAATGAAATCAGCCCCTTGACGATCAGACAAAAGAACAGATCAACATTCAGGAAATTATACGCATTGTAAACGGGAGCTCCCCAGCTTCTTTTACCTGAATCACCGGATACACTTTCCGCAACTTCCCGCCTTTGAAAGTTCACAAATGTCCATGAATATGGTATTAACAGAAATTCCTGGAGTGGATAATCTTCTTTTTCGTAAAGGACCTTTTGGAGATTCTGTCTTTCAACCACCGTTTCTTCCACCAAAAATTCGGAAATGCACCTGATACGAAGGGAAAGTACAATGCCCATACAACCGAGGTTACAGCGGGCGGCCTGAAGCTCAGTTCCACTATCAAGCTCATATATTTTGGCTGTTCCGATATCCTGGCCATAAGCGGCAATTAATTCGGACTTTTTCGACAAAGTG
>JBEPXS010000289.1:0-4928 GCA_041641755.1 Balneolaceae bacterium | reverse complement strand
AAAAGCGTCAGGTGGGGACGTTCCACAAACTTAGAATTCTTGAATTCAGTAAATCTCAAACTCTTCCTGGTTTCTTTTAAATAAAAAATGCGTGCCGTTAAAGCACGCATTTTTTTATAATATGTCAAGGATCTGGTTAGACGGTTACCTCGTCTTCTTCAGCTTCCTCGTCTTCGGCTTCAATTTCGGCCAAAGTAGTATCAGCCTTTTCTTTATACTTGTTATCTTCAGCTTCTGTTTTAAAACGATCCAGGTCTTTCTTCAACTGAGCTGGAAGAGCTTGAATAAAAGCAGCTAAATCTTCACCTGGCTCACCGTAAAAAGTACGGTAATCGAGGCTGAAGTCAACACGAGTACGCTCCCCGTTGTCAAGCGGAGTAAAGCGAATAGTACCGGTTTGGTTTAAATTGCCGTTGATGGTTATCCAGGCAAACCGCGTATTTCGAAGATCATCAATGATATTAGTAGTCCATTGAAACTCTTCGCCCCCTATTTGAGTTGCAAATTCAAACGTTTGAGAGTTAACTTTATTAACCTTATTGATTCGTTCCAGTAGGTGGGGAAAGTAAAGCGGATCGCTTAGATATTCATAAACTTTGGCTAAAGGTAGATCAACATCAATTCTTTCGTGCGCCATAGTAATTCTTTCTTCGAAATTGAAAGGTTAGCATTTGAATTATGACTTTTGAGTCATTTAGTAGGAAGCACCCACAATGCAATAAATTTAAACATTTTTTGCTTCATCAGCAATTTATTTAAGATTTAATTACCTGAAATTTTACAAAGAAAATCAACCCGGATATAGTGATTTTACAATCCCGCTACTTGTTCCTCTCAGGCGTGATCGCTTTTGTTTTTACAGCCTTTGTTCCCTCACAAAGCGAGGCCCAAACAAAATTAACCGGTTTTATCCGTAACTACAACGCAGTACAAACTCTTTCCAGTCACGAGCTTTTGATTGGACGGAACCGATTGCGCCTTGGTTATGAGCAGACGCTCTCATCGGGCAGTTTTTTCATCACAAACGATGTGCAAAATTTGTATAGTTATGCAATAGATTCATTACACTACCAGCTTCGGGAATCCTACCTGGAATTCTATTTTAAGCAGAGTGACCTGCGAATCGGACGACAGATCATATCATGGGGACGTACAGATGGTGCGTTTATAACGGACGTAGTATCTCCGGTTGACTTGTCGGAGTTTTTAACTCAAAATCCGGCTGACCTGAGGTTTGGGATAGATGCTCTTTCCTATTACCACTATTTTGGGAGTAATTATCTGCAACTGGTGGTCAATCCTGTTTTTAATCCCAATACAACTCCTGCCCCAGGTTCACGATGGTTTCCCAGATCTTTTTTAGGTGGTAACATCCCCGTTCAATTTGAACGGTTTGAGCAACAAGCTTTACTAAAAAACGCACAGTTAGGCGGGCGGTTTGCATTGCGGTCGAGCCTGGACTATGATATGGATCTTATCCTGCTTTACTGGCACTATCCGAACCCGGGGTATTCAAAAGAATTTTTAGTTTTCCCCGATGTTCGGGGTGAGCTGCAACTGACCGAAACCTTTACCCGCAGCCTGGTGCTAATGTACTCTGGGGTTGTACAACTAAACAGTCGGTTACTTCTTAAGTCAGAGGCAGCGTTTTATACCCGGCGTTCATTTGACTATCTCACAAATGAACTTCGAAGTATCAATCTTTCCAACCCCAGTCGGGACGAACAGCTAAGACTGCTGCAAATTTTCAACGGTAACAGCGACGGGTTTCTCAAACAGCGTCCCTGGTTTGTCGGTATGGCCGGAATTGAGTATGACCTGAATGACTGGACTATAGGAGCCCAACTTATAGATGAATTTATAGTAGATCATGACGACCAGATCCTTCAGAAGAAGCATTTTACCTATGCCACTCTGCTACTGCAAAAAAAAATCGCTCGTGACAAATTGGAATTCAGAGGATTCGGACGCTACAACTTCAGTGGTGAGGATTTTTGGATTCACCCGGAGCTAACCTATTCAGGTATCGATAATTTTGAACTCTCGGCCGGTACCCAGCTTTTCGGTGGTCCTGAACCGGAACAGTTCTATGGACATCTTTCATTTAATAGTTATTCTAAGAACAGCTTCGCCTACCTTAAGGTTACAGCATATTTCTGAGCAATTTCCTCTGGATTATATTTTTCAAATTAGTACTTCAGTCCTTTTAATTTTTTCTAAGAACGCGTTCTTCGATTAAAATGAGAATTGCTATCGTTTAAGAGCCCCTTGAAAAACAAGTGGGTTTATAATTAAATGGAGCTAAACTCCAATATTTGATATTATTAGTTTAAAGGTGATGGATAATCTTGTACCAGCATACAAAGAGACCTGCCAACACAACTTTATTTATAATTTATATTCACATAAAGTCTGACAAGTTCTATTCAGCAATTCTTAAAAACTTACAAAACTCATGACATATAATGGGTTTCAAAATCTACCGGCAAATGGATCTCCTGGTACCTACACCGCAGGGTGAAACATTACATTATATCAATGATGGCAATACGTCTTATACAGCACCTTTACTACTCAAAAATCTCTTTATCTCAATATTTCTTATCGGACTGATCTGTCTGATCTGGTTCCCGGAGGAAGCAAGAGCACAGACAGCTTCTATTCGAGGGCTTATCAGCGACGTTGAGAGCGGTCAGCCACTTGAAGGCGCAAACATAGTTTTGCAGAACTTAGACGGAGAGCAGGTCAAAGGCAGGGCCACTGATTCCAATGGATTCTACCAGATCAACAATATCAGATCCGGAGACTATATTCTGCAGATCAGCTTTGTAGGCTATCTTCCCCATCAAGACACCCTTTCGATAAGCAGAGAACAGCGTCTGACCATCAGCATTGCTCTGGAACCGGATAAAGAATTATTAGATGAATTAGTCGTAGCCACGGGTGGTGCAGGTCGGCTGGAGGGGGGCTTGCAACAGGTTTCGGCAGTTGACCTGAGTAGAGTACCCACCCCTGCCGGCGGTGGAGATCTGGTAAATTACATTCAGACGCTGCCAGGTGTGGTGACAGCCGGCGATCGCGGTGGGCAACTCTATATCCGCGGAGGAACCCCTGCGCAAAACATGGTTTTGGTTGACGGTACGCTGATCTATCAACCCTTCCATATCGTCGGTTTTTTTTCTGCTTTTCCGGAAGAACTGGTTGCCTCTGCCGACTTTTATGCAGGCGGGTTCGGCCCCCGTTATACCGATCGCATTTCCTCGGTACTTGACATAAAAATGAAAGACGGTAACAGGAATCGTACTGAAGGGACTGCTTCGGTGAGCCCATTTGTAGCAGGAGTTGTTGTTGAAGGTCCCGTAACAGAAGGAAAATCATCATGGATCGGATCGGTTCGCAGGTCGCTGATTGAAGAGACAAGTCCGTTGCTGCTGGAAGAGAAACAACCTCTGCGATTTGAAAGCCAGTATTTCAAAATGAGTTTCTTCGGCAGGCAGAATTCACGCTGTTCAATTACAAGTATGAGAACGTACGATCGTGGACGCCTTGATCCGGAGGAGAATGATATTATAAAATGGAAAAATTTTATAACCGGCGGACGGTGTGTGGTCCTGCCAGAAGGATCGGATCTGCTCTTTGATATGAATGCCGGCCTTTCCTATGTATCGAATGCTGCAGGCGGCAGTGATAATCCCGAACGCACCTCCAACGCTACACGAATCAATCTGGATGTGAATATAAGCCGTTATTTTAACAAGATACGTTTGGATTACGGGTTGTTCTTTCGGGTCACTACCCTGAATTATGAGCTGAGTGAACTGTTCGGCGGACCGCAAGCCGATTTTAATCATTTAGTGAACGGGGGAGGATACATTAAAACTACCATCCCAATTGGAGAACGTGTAGTAGTACAGCCGGGTAGTGCAGTTACTTTTTATCGCAGTACATATCCAACCAGCCTGGAACCCCGGTTACGAATTTCCTGGCGACCACGGGGATTGGAGGCCGAAGAACTGAATATAGCAATGGGACTGTATCGCCAGTCGCTGGCTGGTATCAGTGACAAGCGGGACGCTGGTTCTGTTTTCAAGACCTGGATGCCGGTTCCGATCGGAGGATCACAAATGGAGGCGATCCATGGCTTGTTGGGGTGGCAGCAATCGATCGGTACAAATTTTCAATGGTCTATAGAAGGATACTACAAACGTCTCAGAAACCTGTCTGTACCTACCCGGAATTCCACCACACGGTTTACCACTGATCTTGTTCCTGCCAACGGATTTGTCTATGGCGGGGATATACGTCTGGAGTACAATTCCGGCTTATTCTATGGTTTATTAGGTTACGGTTATAGTTGGACTGAATACAATACACCCCGAGAATATATCAGTGACTGGGCCGGCGATTCTTTCCAACATTTTCATCCGCCACATGACCAGCGGCATCAGCTCAATACGCTGGTCAGTATCGAACCCGGACCCTATACTATCGGGCTTCGCTGGCAGCTGGGTACTGGTTTCCCATTTATCCAACCACAAGGTTTCTTTGAGGCGCTGCCATTCTCAGAACTTCTTCCCAACACACGGGATGATCCCGGGACACAACGAGTGATTACAGAAATGGGACGGTTGCCCATAAACCACCGCCTGGATATGTCACTGGAACGCAGTTTTATGTTGCCATCCGGCCGGTTGTACCTTCAACTAGGAGCCGTCAACCTGTACGGTCAAAAAAACATATTTTACTATGATGTTTATAACAACCGGGGAGTGGACCAGCTGCCATTTGCACCCTACTTCTCAGTAAAATTCAACCCTGATTTATCAGGTAATTCATAACAGTGTACAATCTCATTTCCCAATGATCAGTAATAAAGAATCTTTACCCACATACCGTTTAACCCTTTTCACATTGTTTTGTATAGTCAC
>JBEPXS010000288.1:0-4939 GCA_041641755.1 Balneolaceae bacterium | reverse complement strand
ACCAAACGTAACATCAAAAACACGGGGCGGCTCCTCTCCTGTTTCCAGTTGTTCCATATCACCATATTTACCGGACAATTGACTTTTAAATTCCTGCCAAATTAATGGGTTTGCCAGCGTTTTTTTATAATCAAAACATTGGTAGTACTTCCAAAAACCGTAGATTATTTCACCAAACTCTTTAGCTGAGTTAAATGGATTGAGCAAACCATCTACAAAATCGCGGAATATCGGAAAAAAATACTCTTTCACATTCCTGTCAGTAGTGTTGCCTTTGCGTTGGATATGTGTAGAAAACGGTACGTCTTTATAAAAATACTCTACCGGTTCTTCCGCTCCCCATAACGGCACATGGATGATCGAGTCTATATTATCGGTAAGCCGATAACGCGGCTCTACTACCGGTGTACCCGTGATGGCCAACAAAGTAAAATCGACCTTTTCTTGCAGCTCTCTGCACAGGATGTGCGACCAGGTGGACACACCTCCACCGCTGTAGGGATAAGACCCTTCCGTTAAAAATAATACTTTGGGTTTTTCGCTCACTTTATGCTTGAGACCTGTTGATTCAAATAGGGTTTAATCTTTTTTTTATACCGATCAAAAATTGCTGTCCATGTGTGATACTTTTTAAATCGTTCAAATCGTCTGTCAACTTCCTGCTGCCACTGCTCTGGTTGACTCCATAGGTATCGTACCCGTTCTGCAAGCGACTGTATTGAATTTTTCTTATCAACCACAATTGCATATTTGTCACCGACATCACCAACCTCCCAACCAACCGGCAAAACTCTTCGCGATAGTGCCTCAAAAAGGACCAGAGGTTGCGATTCGTTGTGACTTGTAATGCAGAGGGCGTCCATCTGATCAATAAACTCCGCTGCCGGACGATTCCAGATTAGCTTAATATTCTCATAGTACTTTCCTCGTTTCCTTACCTGCCGTTTCAAGGCCTCTTCGCCGGCATCACTCAACATCATCAAATAATTGAAGTCGGAACCAAGTACCTCGGCAAAATCAAAAAATTTGAGTGGATTTTTCATCTCTGCGCACCGACCAATCCATCCGACAGTTAAATGTGATGAATATTTTTTCTCCTGTTTCAGCCAGGAACTGGCCACTCCATTGGGTATGTATTCCACGTTTTGAGCACCCAGTAATTGTTGTTCTTCGATATTACATTCCGACACACTGATGATATGATCAGACGTTTGGTATATCTGGCTGGCGATATCTTTAAAAAGCTCCGAAATCTGATTCCTACCTTGCCGGTTTCCCGGGATCTTATACCCGCATTCCAGGGCCACGGCTCCCATCTGTACCTCTTTCCAGTAAAGAGCATGTTCTGTGAGTATCAGTGGCTTATCAAAACGCACAGCCATTGTCATGCCCAGCCAGCCGGCAAATCCTGTGTTAGCGGCATGTACACAACCGGTATTTTTGAAATAATCTAGAATCTGATCTTCATAACTGCTAAGCCATACTGATGAATCTCGCTGCCAGTCAGCAGTTATCTGTGGTGGAGGAATTCTGATAAACTGAGTGACATGGTCCGGAACCTCGTAAAGTGCATTTTGTAGTGAAATATTCTGAAATTCATCGGTCGCAATCTGGATAATCGTAAAATTAAACTCATCAAAAGCCACTAGGTATTGATATACCCATTCACTGACACCCCCCCTGTACCAGGGATAAGTCCCTTCTATTACCAGTAGAATATTGTTATCCGTCTTTCCCATAATCTAGTTAGATAACCTTTAACCCAGTTTTAAATATCTTTATAAAGCCGCCAGAAAATTGATCCTGTTTGGATGAGTAGTTTGGAAATCATTTTAAACTCTTTGGATGAGAACAGTTTATTTCGTTTTAGGATGAGGTATGCAAACAGTTCAGCATCTTCAGGAATCTGCATGTTATTCATAAGGAGTTTCCGCTCATTAAGGGCAAACATGGGGATTCCAATTTCTGCAGGATAGTTGTGCTCCTTTGAAAACTCAACCAATATGCCCAGTTCCTCATTAAATACATGATTGGTCATATAGGGCTGCTTTGTCTCAAGAAGCTGCTGAAAAGTATATTCACTTGCTAATTCTTCCGAACCGTAATCTCCGGGCAATTGTACACCCGCCGAGGAGATCATATTAGGGTTACCATCTGTAACCGTCCAAAAAGAAATTGAATCAACATTAAAGATGTGTTGTATCTCGCGGCAAAGTTTTTTTGTGGTAGAGATAAAGTCTCCTCCGATAGCTTCGGACATCAATTTCGAGACTAGCTTTTTCTTATTGACAACCAGGTTATCTGACAGATCGGGCAGATCCACATTCGTCACCAACTTCATACGCACCCGGTTCAATACTTCCTCTTTATCTTCTACAAACAAGGTTTTCTCGAGAAAGTCAGCCGCCCCAAGCTCTAGTGCTTTCTTCTCCTTTTCAACAGTTGGGAGATTCGTAATGACCAAGACCGGAATAGCCCTTTTTTCAGCATCTTCACTAAGTGACTCTAGAAATTCGAGACCGCTAATCCCAGGCATATGGATATCCGACATAATCAAATTGACAGGCTTCTCGGCAAGAATGTCAATACCCTCCTGCGCATTTCGGGCATGAATCATTTCAAACTCATCGCCCAATAACCTTTTGGCCATGATATGCATCGGTTCATCATCATCTATTAATAGTATAGTGTAATCCATTGCCTAACAATAATTTATATTTATATTTTAATGTGTTTTTGGGATCTTGACAACAAATGTAGTCCCTTCGCCCTGGGTAGAGTTCACCGTCACCCGGCCACCGTGCAGTTTGGTAAACCGCTTTACAATGCCCAGTCCCATACCCGTTCCCTCTTCCCCCCTTGTACCGGGACGAGCTGCCTGGACTTCATTCTCGAAAAGATTGTTTAATTTTGTATTGGGAATCCCCATTCCGGTATCAGATACAGCGATCCCAACTTCTTCGTTGTCAGCATCAACATGTACTTCAATTGAAACAGTCCCTCCCTCCGGAGTGAATTTTAGCGCATTTGATACCAGGTTTCCCACTATCTGATCCATTTTTCGGCGGTCCAGCATCATCTCAACCGTACGTACGTTTTGAAGATCAAAATGTATGTTTTTTGATAACGCCGTTGGTTTATGAAGATCAACAACTTCATCAATCACCCGTTTAAGATTAACCTTGTCAATGGAAAGTTCGGAAATACTTTTCTCTGCAGATTCCTTATTCAAAAGGTCAACCACCAATTTTTGTATCTCTCTCCCGCTTTCCCTGATCGACCGGAACATATCCTTCTTATCGGCAGAATTAAATGATTCTGAAACATTTAACAGTAGATCCGAAACCCCAATAATTCCGGTAACAGGATTCCTGATATCATGGCTCAGAATACGCATGAGCCTATCTTTCCTTTTATTGAGTGCATTTAATTTTTGTTCGCGTTCTTCCAATTGTTCAATCTTCTGTTCTAACTCATGCCGCAGTTTTTTAAGCCGAACATGCAGATCGATACGGGCCAGGACTTCCTCACGCTGAAATGGCTTGGTAATATAGTCAACACCTCCTACCTGGAATCCCGTAACTTTTGAATCTGTTTCAGTCAGCGCACTAAGAAAAATAATAGGTATATCCCTGGTAGCTTCCTTCGCCTTAAGCCTCCTGCACACCTCAAACCCGTCCAGATCCGGCATTACCACATCCAACAGTATAATATGTGGACCATATTCCGGGATTATATCCAATGCCTCACGACCATCAAAAGCTTTTTCGGTCTTATACCCTTCTTTCTTTAAAACATGTGATAATAACCGTACATTTTCCTGCGAATCATCAATTATGAGGATTCTGATATTATCAGAAGAAACTGACATTGATAATGTAGTAAGTTAAACTAATAATTATTAGATAATTTTAATACTTACCTGCAATGTAACATTCAAATAAGTGTTCTCAAATCAGCAAAAGCAAAAACCTAATTTAATTAACCGAAGTGGTAAAGCAGAAGAATTCAATCCCGATGAAGAACCGTTTTCCGAGCAAATTCAATCAACCGTTTATAGTCCTTGTTACGTTAATTCTGTGTTTCATTACAAGTAACCTGGTAACTGCGCAACAAACCAGTAAATCCCAACCAGATACCCTACAGGCTTCCCTGGAAGAGATCGAAGTAAAAGCAGCCCATTCTGCCATAAGCTCCGAGCAGCCTCCATTTACCCTAAGCATCTTGAGCAATAGTACTGCTGAGCTCACCCACAAAGCTCCCATTACGATGGATGATATCTTTAATCAGATGCCGGGCATTTGGGTAAATGATCGTGAAAACTATGCTCTGGGAGAACGAGTTACCGTTCGCGGCCTGGGTTGGCGGGCCCAGTTTGGTGTACGTGGCATACAGGTAGTTATGGATGGCGTTCCACTAACTATGGCAGACGGACAGTCGATGCTAACAGTTGTCGATCCGATTTTTATCCGGAGAGCCGAATTAATCAGAGGCCCCTCTTCAATGTTTTGGGGTAACAGCAGCGGCGGAGTGCTTTACCTGAATACGTCTCCCCCTGCCAACACCCAAGCTCCTTTCACAGTGCGAGGTACAGTGGGTTCGTACGGACTCAAAAAAACTGATTTACAATTTTCACAAAAGTATGGGAATCATGCTCTTAGCGGATATGCCTCATATTTAAACCAAACCGGATATCGCAACCATAGTGAAGTTAAGATTGGAAGAGCAGGGATTACTGGTTCAATAGACCTGACTTCTGAGAGTCGCATTGAATACTTCGGTGCTTATGCAAATATGCCGCAAGCAGAGCATCCCAGTGGGCTGACTAAACAACAAGCTCTGAATGATCCAACACAGGCGAACCAGGGATTTGAAAGCCTGGATGCCGGCAAGGAGATCAGCCAGGGACAGATTGGGATTAGTTTCTCTAATCAAAATT
>JBEPXS010000287.1:0-4948 GCA_041641755.1 Balneolaceae bacterium | reverse complement strand
GATCAAGGCTTTTATCGGCTTGATGAAGCTGCTCCAGTTGACTCTCTTTTTTACTCAGCGATCGTTCCAGGACATGCAGCACCTGCTGGCGCCCCTGGTGTAACCGACGGGTGTGCACGGCATTACGGTAAGCATGGCGGATGGCATTGTTAATCGTTTTGAAGGCTTCATCTGTTTCAATATTCAGTACATTTTTCGACCAAAGCGAGGTTTCACCCGTTACCAAGACGCGGGGATGGGGATTTGTCTTTAGCTCTTCCGTTATCCAGGCGACGAACTCCTTCACCTCGTCCGGTGACATTCCCGTTACTCCATGCTGGTCAACCAGTGCCGGGATAAGATTACGTGGCAGCAGAGGATTTAATTTCGTTATCTGGTTTTTAGGTTTCGCCTCCGGATTTACCTCATCCGAAAAAGAGGGGCTGTAGGGTTCTGGTGGAGATGTTCCGACTACATCATCCGGATTCTTGAACGCATCTACAATTTTCTCGTTACGGACTAAATATGCATTTGGATTACTGCTAAACAGTTTAAATAGCAGGTAATCTTTATTTTCAAAATAGAAATAGACCAATCGGTCATGATGAGCTAATTCTGTATTAACAATTTTTTGTTCTTCAATTTCCTTGAAAAATTCAATAACATTGCTCTTTTTAGGAGGACGGTATGCATCGAGAAATAATGCTGTTTCTTTTGGATTAGTACTAAAAATCAACCGCAGAGCTTCATCCTCTGCTTCAGTATTTAAGAATATCTCCAACACATCTTTGTGTGGAGATATTGCAAAGTCAAAAAAAGTACCTTCAGCACTTACTTTTAAGTTTTTAATTAAATATATTAGTTCGTAATAATTATTCATTCAATCTATATAAGGTTATAGCAATATTTAAGTTATAAATTTAGGTTAAAATGACATATCCCATTTTTAATTCAGTTGTAAACCAAATCAGGAGTGATCTCGAAAGCCGGAACATCAAGATAAAAACTTTCAAGACCTGGAACGAAGATAGAATTAATGCTACTGGTCTGGAAATTGTTATTGAACTTGATGATCGCACCGAATTTATAAAAGAATTATCATTTAATTTCGATTGGGATCGCTTCCGTGAAACTGTACTAGCCCGTCAACTGGACGGTATGGAGGAACACCCATTTTTGCTGGAAGAAAATATGATTAGTGCCAGTATTACTCCCGTTATCGATATTGAGGTAACCTGGATGTTCGACGAAAATAAATCCCAGCCCAGTGTCTCCGGTAAAAATGGAAACCATCGTCTGGATGCCGCCAGTGAATGGATGGAAAAAATCAGTGAGCAAGTTAATAAACTGCTCAACGATGATGATATTATTACACGCTGGCATATTGAAGTAGAAGGGGACGAATATGGTAAATATCTGTCAGCCATCAATCTGATCTCCTACTTCCAATATACACTGACCGATCTCGACAGTTTGAATAGTGTCCATCAATTTGTAACTGACCGCCTGAAAGAGTTACTGCTAAAATCTCAGCGCGTCATGAAAATTTCTGATCAAATACTTCAAACAATGGCAGCTGCTTAATCCAAACCTGACTAAAAATTCAACATTTGTCTGAATACAAAAGGCCTTCAAGATTGAAGGCCTTTTGTGTATAAAATCCTACTATTCAATATATGCCACTTTACTTTTTCTTGTGACGATTTTTTCTTAACCGCTTTTTGCGTTTATGCTTGGCAATTTTAGAACGTTTTTTCTTTTTTCCACTTGGCATGATTACTCACCTGCTTTTTAAAATATTTCGGTTTAGCTGTAGCCTTATCTGTTGTTCCGTCTTAGAAATGGCCTCAAATATACTGAAATTTGGGATCATTCCTATCATAAAATAACATTTACGGAGCAGGCTATCCTTCTTTCTCTTCCATCATCGATTCATTGACGGCTTCTTTAAAGTCTTTAGAAACTTTAAGAACAGGTACATATTGTTCCGGCACGATAACCTCCTCATTAGTCTTGGGGTTACGAGCTACCCGTTCGGCACGTTTTACCACTTTAAAACTCCCGAAACCACGAAGTTCAATATTTTCACCGCGCTTCATAGCGTCAATCACCGTCTCCATAAAACCGTTAACCACAGCTTCAGTTTCCACTTTGGTCAATCCGGTTGAAGACGAAATTACATCTACAATATCAGCTTTAGTCATAGTTGGTCACCCTGAAAATTTTTATTCTTTTATTAAACCGACTGAGTAATTCATCAACCAAACAGATCTTTAAAAATAGTAGTTCAATTTAAAATTTTTAACTCATCTAAGATAGAACCATCTTTTTTCATCTAAAAAAGTGCTAAATCTTTTATACTTTCACGTTTGATTAAATTAAAATGAAATTTTAAACGGTAGCAAATTCTTATGGAGACATTTGATAGCATTATCAGCTGGCTGGTCGATCTGATTTGGAATACACCTGAAGCTTTTCCAGCTATGGTGATAATACTTCTCTCTTTTGGTATTTATATAACCATTCGTCTTGGATTTATACAATTTACCCGATTCCGGCACGGCTTAAAAGTTGTAACCGGTTTTTATGATGATCCGGAAGATGAAGGAGATATCAATCACTTCCAGGCACTTACCACTGCCCTTTCCGCTACCGTGGGCATCGGTAATATTGCAGGAGTTGCCCTGGCTATCCATTATGGTGGTCCCGGAGCCCTGTTCTGGATGTGGGTTACCGCTCTGCTGGGGATGGCTATCAAATACACCGAAGTAACGCTGGCTCAGGAATACCGTAGTTCGAACCCTGACGGTACCGTCTCGGGAGGTCCCATGTATTATATTGAGAAAGGACTTGGTTCCAACTGGAAGTGGCTGGCCGTCGCATTTGCCATCTCTGCCGCTATCTGTGCATTCCTGACTGGTAATGCCGTGCAGGCTAACACCGTAGCCGATGTAATGAAAACCGACTTTCGTATTCCTGTAGCTATTACCGGCTTCATTACTGCTGGGTTGGTAGCTGCTGTTATCCTTGGAGGTATTAAACGTATAGGGCGTGTAACCTCACGCCTGGTCCCTTTTATGGGTATTCTTTACGTACTGGGTGCCATAATAATACTCATATTGAATTACGATTCGGTACTTCCCTCTCTGGGAATGATTTTCAGTAACGCATTTAATCCCCAAGCCGGTGCCCTAGGTGTTGGATCCGGAGCGTTAATTTTCACCCTCAGTTATGGAGTTCAGCGAGGTCTGTTCTCAAACGAGGCAGGACAGGGTTCGGCCCCGATAGCACACTCGGCCGCCAGAACAGACCAGCCGGTGCGCGAGGGTGTTGTAGCCCTGCTGGAACCCTTCATCGACACCCTGATCATCTGTACCATGACCGGTCTCGTTATTGTTTCGACCGGAGCCTGGGATATGCACCATAAATCAGGTGTTGATCCTACTGACGGTGTTGTTACCTATGAGTTGGACAGTGGTGTAACCCAACTAAATTTCAACAATGGAGTCCCGACAAACGGCACCATGAACTACTACCAGATACCGGTTGATACTATGTACACAGGTGATGATTACACGGTACCGTTCAATGGTCAAATCGAATTGAGACAAGACGAAGAGGGAGAGTATGAGGTCGTAAATGTAATGACCGAAGATGGAGATAACATCGTGACTCTATACGGAGGCGTAGTTCAGAACGGAGCTCCGCTAACCTCTGCTGCATTTGAAAAAGGATTGGCACCGCTCATTCCAGGTGGTGGATATCTTGTCACGTTTGCAGTGCTGCTGTTTGCCATATCTACATCAATCAGTTGGAGCTACTACGGCGACCGTGCTGCCCAGTATCTTTTCGGATTCGAATCGATTTTCTGGTACCGTCTGGCTTTTGTGGGTATGCACTTTTTCGGTGCAGTAGTCACGCTGACAACAATATGGAACTTCGGGGATGTGATGCTGGGTCTGATGGCATTTTTCAACATTGTTGCCCTGTTTGCACTTTCCGGTGTAGCTTATAAAATCACCCAAAAATATTTTGAAAACCCTGATGTTTAGTTTCGGGCTACGTTCAGCCCCTCCACTCCGGGGATTGAACTGCCGAGTGACAAAGCATACATGATGCATGATGAATGAAAACGAATGGTAATCTGATTACCTATGGAAAAGAAGCAAAATGTTAAACTCATCGAGCATCCCGTACTTTCACGGGATTTGACTATCTTGCGGGATAAAACTTCCGGAATCATCAATTTTCGAGCTGCGCTCAAGCGTGTTGCTACTATTTTAGCTCATCACGCATTAAAAGATCTGCCACTGAGATCATTTGAAGTGGAAACACCGATCGAAAAAACCGAGGGATTTGATATTGATACCGAGGTGATTGTGGTACCGATATTAAGGGCAGGTCTGGGGTTGGTAAACGGTATCATTGAATTTATTCCTGATGCCAAAGTAGGTCATCTGGGAATGTATCGCGATGAAGAAACACATGAACCGGTAGACTACTATTCGAACCTTCCGGTAGGCGTTGAAGAGGCGTTTGTACTCCTGGTAGACCCGATGCTGGCTACCGGTGGCAGTGCCCACGATGCTCTGTCATTCCTAAAGGGGAAAGGTGCACAACAAATCCGCTTTATTTCGTTAATATCAGCCCCTGAGGGAATTGATTTCCTACAACAAAAACACCCTGATATACAAATTATCACATCCGCAATTGACGAAAAACTAAATGATGATGCATTCATCATACCAGGTTTAGGTGATGCAGGAGACCGGTATTTTGGAACTACATAAACATAGCCCACTTACCTCTTTTACGATCGCATGTTTGATCGTAGTTGGTATAGCTCTGTCTTCCTGCGGAGAACTCTCAGAAAGCCAAACTCAACGTGTTCAGGAAGCTCTAAACGACACCCTTCTGTCCAGTACCGAATCCTGGGGAGTAGATATGGAACTGATGGAAATGGGAGAAA
>JBEPXS010000286.1:0-4957 GCA_041641755.1 Balneolaceae bacterium | reverse complement strand
TTCTCAAGCAGGCATACGGAACGACCTGCCCGCGCCATCCGTGAAGCACTGATGCTGCCCCCATAGCCGGATCCCACAACAACGACCTCGTAATGTTCCCTGATCTGTTCAATTGGTGATGACAATCGCTCCATATCGATCTCCGTTTCGGTATTAAGTAATAGTGTGTGGCCCCTCAATAAGACCAAATTCCAGATCATCTCCGGATTGCGGTACTATACCCGCAGCCTGTTCATCCTTGCGGTCTTCATTTTGCTTCCACCGCCTGCATACCCGGGGAATTTTGATTGGGAAAACCTTCAATCCGTTTCTGTCCAGATGCATGCGCACAAAATTTTTGTGGTTTTCACCTCTGAACGAGGAAAAGGCTTCCGTCTCATGGGTCTCCAGTAGCAGGGTTACAATCATGAGATAGGTTCCCATGGTAAATCCGCTGAATAACCATCCACAGAGACCAAGCACTACACCGCTTGTCAGGATACTCCAAAGTGTACCTGGAGCTAGTTCCCAAACTCCGATAACCAGGTATGAAGTCAGCCAGACGGCCAGCAGTAGAAGGATTACCTGCAGAAGCCCGTGGATACCTCCTGCAATCCATGAAGAAAAGGCCTTTTTCCTGTCAGTGTCAGAGAAACCAAGTATCCCTGAAAAAAGGATGAGCAGAAATATCGTCAAACCGGGGCTGCCGGCCAGGAGACTAGTGTAAGAACTACTTATATACTGAAGTTCTGAAATTCCGGTTTCAGCCAGCAGATGAAGAAATGATCCCGATTCAGTAACCCCCGTTGCATCACTGGCCCCGATAAACCAGCCAAAAAGCAGGTAGAGTACAGCAAAGAATCCGCCAAAGCTAAGGTTTATGAATGGGAACTTTAGGTTGTTGAACGCCATTTTTCGGGATTCTTTATCATCGGGGAACGCTTTTTCTTGTTTATATCTGCCATCTTCCAAATTTAATTCTTTGGGAACCTGGTGGGTCGGGTGAGTGAAGGCGCCTCCGCCTCCGGCGGTAATTTTCCAGTCTGGATTCTCCTTCTCCGTGTTTTTAAAACTGGTGTAGTGGTGCATATCTCCGGTGAGCATAAGCCGGAAGTCCAGCTTTTTCTTATTCTTTTTGGCATACCGGTTGGTAAAGAATTGCAGGTTTTGATACGGTTTATCATCCCGCTGGTATTCCTGGTATACCCAGACCGGTTCGGAGGTACATAAAATAATTTTGTCCCCGGCAGAGGCCTGCTGGTGCATGGTGTCGAAGTAGTCGAGTTGGGGTTTGTCCACGTCCGCACTCAGCTGTATATCGATGCCCCAAAGCCACCAGTTATGAGGAAGTTTGGCTGCAAAATAACTACGCGATTGCCGGGTCTGCCATCCGCCGATCCAGCGCTGTTGGCAGAAAAGTTTAATAAAACTGGAGAGCCCGTCGTACCAATCGTGATTTCCGGGTATGGCAAAAAGGGTGGGAGGATCGTCTTGCTCGTCCACATATGGAAGAGAGGTGGTGTAGGGACCGACCAGGCGGTTTTTATACTCCTCCGGTGTAGCTGTGGGATATACTTCATCACCACCCATTACAAGTATATTTCCCCGTTTAAGTACGTGGTTTTTACCATCAGAATCTTTAACATTCCTTGTTTTTCGTCCCAACAGGTAGGCCGCACTATAGGTTGAGTTCCAGCCAGAGCCCAGGTCCGAAACATAGTCAACCCAAAGATCTTCGCGATCTGAAAAGTCGAAGGGCTGTAACGACTGTTGATTCTCGTCCAGGGCAGCCTGGATTTCCCGCTTGTCGGCGTAGTTACCGAATACGGTGGAGATGACTGCGCGGAGACCGGTTTTGGCAAGTTGGCCAGGACTAAACCAGTCGATCATCCCCATTCTTTTAAACGAGGGGATGCTATTCACCTGCTTCTTTTCATACCCGGAATCAGACTCTGTCATGAATCAAATTATATTTAAATTTTTGTTAATTCAGAGAGCATTAAACTCTAACCTGAATTGGTTATTGGATGAGAAAACAGCATAAAAGTGGAAGGTGAATTTTTCGCTGTTAATACTGGCAGACAGGAGGCATGGAATCCTAAGACAGGTATACGTAAGCCATAGAATTCCTGAATCGATTGATCGACTTCATTTTTACAAGTACAATCGTTACTAATCATCCCTGACTCCATCCAAATTTTCCCCTGTTATTCTGCTATTCCCATTTGACAATTTCAACAAAACTACTTTTGGTAGGCCGTCTGAAAAATTTATAGCCGGAAATCCCAATTGAAGACTATTACCGGCATTTTACTCTCTGGTTAAAAAATGCTATCAATCCTACTATCTTTTCATAAGAGATCTCAGTTCATTCATTGTTACAATTTAATAATTGCCTGCATAAATCCTATTTAAAAATTTCCCTAACTACTGTCCAGTACCTGTTTTACATCTATAAAAATATAAAGATATGAATAAAATTTAATCCCAGAAGCAGATTTCCTATTCATTCATTAGATCCAGCAGGTAGTCAATCTGTTTCTGTTCTGCACTGCGGATTGTTTTTTCCGAAGCATTTACCTTTACTTCTCTGAGATAAGATTGTTGGGAATCTTCGTCCTCATTTTTCCTGGCAATCAGGTCGGACCAGAGACGATGAAAACGTGCAGCCTGTTGTGCTCCCTGGTATGGATCAGGGTTGATCGACTCTCTTGAAGCCAGGAATGCAGGGGCACTGGCAGAACCGTGTTGCAGGCCAACGGTATCGGTGGCCACGGCTGTACCCTCGGTTTCTTCATATAGTTTTTTTAATTGCTCGTGGTCTACTTCTTTAAATATGGCTTTCTCTGCCAGATCCAACATCTTGGCTTGTATCGGCTTTATCTTTTTGTTGGTTTGATGGGCACACCAGATAGCAAATTTACGCAATTTATCGGTCTTGCCACTTTTTTTAAAATAGTTTAGTATCGAGGTGACACGATCCTCCTTTTCGTCAATTTCTTCGCCGGTTTCACCGTCTATGACGATTATCTTATGACTCTCCTCGTCATATATATATATGTAATCTCGTGTTTTGGAGGTCATAGTACGTGGTAATTTTTTGTTATAAAGGAAATCTCACAAATAAAGATCGACCGTCTGTCAATCCTCGTAAACACAATACTAACTTAACAAAGCAAGCCTCAACTGTAAACAGAAGTTTGCATTTCAGTCCTTTTAAAATCATACTTTGGAAGCATTTTGTGTTTTAACCAAACTGGTACTTTATGAATGATATTCGGGATCGAAAGGTTTCAACCTGGGCGCTTTTTTCGTGGGCCTTATATGACTGGGCCAACAGTGCTTTTTTTACAGTTATTCAGACTTTCGTGTTTGCTACCTATTTTGTCTCTTCCATTGCAGAGAGCGATGCTTCCGGCAGTGCGTGGTGGGGCAACACCATAGGGGCAGCCGGGCTGGTTATTGCGGTACTGGGACCGGTGCTGGGAGCTATAGCCGACCAGACCGGACGACGTAAACCCTGGATAATCGGATTTAGTCTTCTCTGTATTGTGACAACGGGTTTACTCTGGTTTGTGGAACCCTCAAACAATTTTCTGTTACTCTCAATGGTACTCATCTTTCTGGGGACCGTTGGGTCTGAGGCTGCTATTATTTTTTATAATGCCATGCTTCCAACACTGGTTGAAGACCATCGGATGGGACGTTGGTCCGGCTGGGCGTGGGGTTTGGGCTATGCCGGTGGACTGATGTGCCTGGTTGTTGCTTTGTTTGTATTCATCAATGTTGAAACACCACCTTTTGGATTAGATTCTGCCCAGGCCGAAAATGTTCGGGCCACATTTATCATGGTGGCTGTATGGTATCTCTTGTTTTCCATACCCTTAGTTGCCTCAACACCAGATTTAGAGCAAAAAACTCTTGGGATGAGTGAGGCGATCCGTAACGGGTGGAAGCAGCTAAAAACTTCTATAAAAAATGTTCAAAAGTATAAGCCGATTGCACGATTTCTGGTCGCACGTATGATTTTTATCGATGCACTGGCCACCGTATTTGCTTTTGGAGGGATCTATGCAGCCGGTACATTTGAAATGGGACAGCGGGAGGTTATGATGTTTGGAATAGGTCTTAATCTTACGGCAGGGTTGGGGGCAGCTCTATTTGCCTGGATCGATGACTGGATCGGCAGTAAACAGACAATCATAATCTCCCTGGGGGGGCTTATCATTACTACTACAGCCGTGTTACTGGTTGTTTCTGAGCTTTGGTTTTGGATAATAGGTTTGCTCCTGGGAATTTTTGTGGGTCCGGTACAGGCTGCCAGCCGCACTTATATGGGTAGAATAGCCCCCGAAGAGTTGAGAAATCAGATGTTTGGCCTGTTTGCTCTTTCAGGTAAAGTAACGGCTTTCGTCGGACCTATTCTTGTGGGATGGTTATCTTACCTGGCGGGCAGCCAGCGAATTGGGATGAGTGTGATTGTACTGTTCTTCGTTATTGGGATGGGATTGATGTTTGGCGTTCCTGCAGTTACTTCCGGTTTCAAAACATTAGAAAGTGAAAATAATCAATGAATTATGGTTTAAAGTATTAAATTGACATTTGTACATCAGCTTACGGGCTGAATTTAACAGAGGTAAGGATATGTCTTTACTTTTCAACCATAACTTAATTTGGAAATAAATGAGTAGATTTGATGATATAAAAAGCTTGGTTGTCGGCCTGGAAGGCGATATGAATAAGTTTTATACAAAGGGAAATAAAGCAGCGGGTACTCGTACTCGTAAGGGACTACAGGAATTGAAAAATCTGGCCCAGGAAGTTCGTCTTGAGATCCAAGACATCAAGAATCGGTCATAATTTTGATTCTCCTATTTAACAACAAAAAGAGCCACTCTAACTTGGGTGGCTTTTTTATTTTTATATTTTTATTTAGTATAGAAATCATAATATATAAAAATACTCTATATATATCTGA
>JBEPXS010000285.1:0-4988 GCA_041641755.1 Balneolaceae bacterium | reverse complement strand
AGAGCGGTAGTCTGGCTCCACGTCCTCGTAAAATTATTTTCCAAGACTGACATGCCGGTGTGTAGATCCAAAGAATAATCGTTCAGATGGCCGGACTGCCCCTGGGCCATTACGCTAAAAAAAAGTAAGAAGTTGAATAGTAATGCTGTCTTATGAATCATATTTTTAAATACAAAAAATAGGTGCAGACTCTCTATCTTTATGGCTGAAAACAACAAAGGAAGTAACTCAAAAGAAGACAGTAATACAAAATGGTTTCGTAAAAGGGATCTCATTGAGTGGGCAGTAATATTAACTACCATAACTATACTGTATGCAACCGGGCTGCATACCGAGGTTTTAGGTCGTATTCAACAGGTTGTGCTTTGGACCGGTCTCATTCAACCGGAAATGGAAATAGCGGAAACAGAACAGGAACCCGCTGATCTTGATATGGAGCTGGTTTCCCTGGAGGGGAAATCAGTTAACCTGGCCGATTTCAGGGGGAAGGTCATCTTTTTAAATTATTGGGCTACCTGGTGCCCGCCCTGTATTGCGGAGATGCCCAATATCCAGGCGTTGTATGACGAGTACAGCCAAAATGACCAGATCAGATTTGTGATGGTGTCGCGGGATGAAGAACCCGAAAAAGCACGCTCGTTCCTCGAAAGAAAAGAGTACTCGCTTCCGGCCTATCGTCTGGTGGGGCCTCGTCCTCAAAACCTGCAAAGCAGTATCCTACCTACAACCATTGTCATTAACAAGGAGGGCAAAATAGTAGTAAAGGAAAAGGGAATGGCTAATTATAATACCCGTAATTTCAGGAATTTTCTCGATTCCTTGATCAACAATTAGTGGGGGGGAATACTTATACTTCCTCATATGCTCTTTTTGTACATGGAGGGTTGGGAAGGTCATACCAGCAGTATTTCAAAGCTCACCAGTATTTAATCGGGAACAATGAATCCCTTTTTAAGATAAGTCTAAAAAAAATATGATTTTTTATTCCAAAAAAACTTATAAAAGGTTAAGTTTAAGTCTGTATTAGATTTAAAAATTTGTGCGTAGGGGTCAATTTAGGAGAATGATTACTTCGAAAAGACAATAGTTATGGCTTCAACCGAAGTTTCAGAAGCAGATCTTATCGTAAAATGCAAAGTTTATTTTAACGGTAACTGGAAAAGGCTCCCCCATCAATTTTGTGAGCTTCTGGGATATACCAGGGAAGAGTTGGAGGACCGGCCTATTTCCGACCTTGCCCATCCTGATGATCGTACTACTCTTACCGACTTAATTGTCCAGCTCAAATCTGGAAAACTGCAAGAATTCGAAACTGAGATTAAGGTCCAGTCTAAGTCCGGTGATTCAATACCGATATACCTCAACGGTATTCTAGTCAGAGATGCCGAAGGTAAACCTGAATACATTACCTTCTTTATACATAGTTCCACCGGGAAGAAAAGGAAGAAGCAAACCAGCCAACATTTCAATTCACTATTTAAGCACAACCCGCAACCTGTTTATTACTTCGACCCGGAGGGTAATTTTAAAGATGTTAATCAAAAATTAGTTGAGTTTACCGGATATAGTCGTGAGGAGCTCCTGGGAACCAATTTTCGTGCTTTTATTGTGGAAGAAGACCTGGATCGAACCATCCAACATTTTGAAAAGGCTTTGGCCGGTGAATCTGGTCAATACGAGATACAAGTTATCGTCAAAGGAGGAGAAAAAAAGGATATAAGGGTTACCAAGTTCCCTATGTATGTCGGTGATAAAGTGCAGGGTGTATTTGGTATCCTTCAGGATATCACCGAACAAAAAAAACAAGAACAAAAGCTGCAAGAAAGTGAACAACGCTTCAAGTCACTGTTTGAGCGAAATCCCAATGCTGTCTATTCATTTGATCTTGAAGGCAATTTTGTGATGGCAAACAAAGCATTAACAGAGCTTACCGGGTATTCCAAAGATGAGTTAGGTGAACTTGGCTTTGAACCGATTGTCGCTCCGGAAGACCGTGAGTTCGTGTGGGATAAGTTTGAAAAAGCTGCCCGGGGTAAATCTCAAACCTATGAGGCCAGTGGCATTCATAAAGATGGCCGTAGAATAGAGGTGCAGGTAACTAATTTACCGATTTATGTAAACGGTAAAATTGAGGGAGTTTTTGGAATTGCACAAGATATCACCAACGAGAAACAGGCAAAACGAAGGCTAAAAGAGAGCGAAGAACGATGGCAGCGTCTGGTTGAAGAAAATCCGCAACCCGTTCAAATTGTGCAGGATGGGAAAATTGCATTTATAAACGAAGTTGGGGCTGAATTCTACGGTGCTCCCACTGCGGAGCAACTGATCGGTAAACCGATCATGGAGTTCGCGCATCCTGAGAATATGGATGAAATGATACAGCGAAAAGAACGCTTGGAACGTGAGGAGTATATAGAACCTGATGAACATAAGATCGTTCGGCTGGATGGAGAAGAGCGTTATATTGAAACCCACTCTATTCCCATAAAATATAAAGGGGAAAATGCCATACAGACAGTAATACATGATATCACCGAGCGTAAAGAGCAGGAAGAGAATATTAAAACCTCACTGAATAAAAAAGAGATATTGCTGCAGGAGATTCACCACCGGGTAAAAAATAACCTGGCTGTCATATCCGGATTGCTGGAACTGCAAGCCATGAATACCGATGATGAAGCTACTATCACTACGCTTCGGCAAAGCCAGCTGCGGATTCAATCCATGGCTATGATCCACCAAAAACTCTACCAGTCGGAGGCGCTTTCTGATATCGGATTTGACCACTACCTGAAAGAACTGGTAGAAACTATTGAGCGGACATATGATTTAGATGAAAAGGAAATCCAGGTAACCTTTAACCTGGAACCTGTAAAGCTGGACATAGAAAAGGCAATACCAGCCGCACTTATCATAAATGAACTGCTTGCCAACTGTTTTGAGCACGCTTTTACTGACCAGAACAGTGGGTCCGTGGCAGTTCACCTGCAAAAGAATCAGAATCGAGTTGAGTTAAAAATTATCGATGACGGCAAAGGTATTGAAGAAGATTTCAATATGCAGGAGCAACAGACACTTGGAATGACCCTCGTCAATACGTTAACAAGTCAGCTAAAAGGCGAGCTCAATGTTCAATCAAATGGAAAAGATACCGGTACTAACATCTCGATTAAGTTTGATATTTACTAGCATAAATTAACGTTAGTTCTACATATTTTTTGAAGTCAACTCATACTCTTAAAACTCTATTAAGGAGTCATCTCGACCGCAAGGGAGAGATCTTTGTTGAAGAGGCATGCCCTTCGATACAAAGATGTCTCATTACGCAGGCTCCATTCGAGAAGACAGGGGGGAGCATTTATTTCTATTTTTATGTCGAACTTACGCTAAATTAAAAGCCTCGACACGGATAGATAAATTAAAGAGGGCTTTGGGAAACCGTCACTTTTCACAATCTCTCATTTCTCCCTTTAGAGGCTCTGATTGAGAGATTACTTCATTTCATTCGCAATGACAGGTGGTTTTGCAAAGCCCTCCAAAAAAATAAAATTGATTTTGATACCCCAAAGTTAAAAGTTAGTGTATTATTGTGGTTCTAGGGTCAGATGGCAAAAAAGAGTTTTAGGGCATGACTTGAAGATCTTTGTATAAGGCCAATAAATATAGGTGGCTGGTATCATGATTCGGAAAATATTTATATTGGCTATTATCTCTGTACCCGCCGAAATCCTGTTGGCAATCGCTGTCCTGTTACTGACCGCATCACTTCTTATCTACACCATTTACAACCTTTTTTATAGATCAAAAGAGACTCAATCTGGTGATATTCCACAGGGTGAGCAGCGCTTGAGAGAAGCAGAACGAATAGCAAAGCTGGGAAGCTGGGAATACGACTTCCACACAAAAAAGTTTATAGGTTCCGATAACGCTTATAAACTAGCTGGGATTAGCCATTCTGATAAAACCGAATACGACTTTGATGAAGTCATGCAGTTTATCCATCCCGATGACCGGGAAAAATGGAAGGAAGGCATACAGGCAGTTTACCAGAAGCAGGTGCCATTTGACTATGAATTGCGCTTAATTCGCCCTGATGGCGAAATAAGACATATCCAATCCAAAGCTGAATTAATGACCGATGAGTCTGGAAATCCAACAAGTATAATTGGGATTTTTCATGACGTCACCGAGTCCAGAGAACTTCAGAAAAAAGTAAAAGAGCAGCTTCAGATCAATGAAAAAATCCTTGAGAATACCAATGACGGATTCCTTCTGGTTGACGAAAACAGAAACATCGTAGATACAAATAAGGCCTATTGTGAGATGTCAGGTTACACAAGAGATACATTATTAAAATACAACTTATCTGACCTGATACACGATGTAGAGAAGTCAAATTTCAAGGAAAATAATAATCGAGAAGAACCTCGCCATCTCCATTCCAGACACATAAGGAAAAATGGAGAACTAATGGAGCTTGAAGCCAGTGTGGTGAAGGTTAAGGTGGAAGGGAAAGCCTACAGTGCAGGATTCTACAGGGATATTACAGAGCATAAAAAAGCCGAGAAAAAACTAGAAGAAAGCGAACAGCGCTGGCGGGGACTTGTTGAAAATAATCCTCAATGCGTAATGATTTCGGTTGAGGGGAAAATCGAGTATATCAACCAGGCTGGTGCCGAACTTTTTGGAGTTGACCGTCTCGAAGAAGTGATCGGTATGAGTGCTGCTAAATTTACGTCCCCGGAAATGAGGAAAAAGGCAGAAAAAAGAACGGAGGCTCTCCTCAGTAACGAAAGCTTGCCTCCTGCAGAATATACATTCAATGCCCTGGATGGAAGTAAAAAAGTCGTTATATCCCACTCAGTCCATATAAATTACAAAGGGAAAGATGCCATTCAGTCTGTTTTACAGGATGTCACAGAACTCAAAAAAAGAGAACGGGAGTTGGAGGAGAATCGGCAACAATTTAAATCCCTGTTTGAACAAAA
>JBEPXS010000284.1:0-4995 GCA_041641755.1 Balneolaceae bacterium | reverse complement strand
GAACCTCTACTCAAAGAAGTAGTATTACAAATAGTCCCGCATTAGTTATCAAAATCTTCAAAGTCGTCAAAGTCCCCCATCGAACCAAGCATGCTTCCCAACATATCAGTATATGAGCGTTGGTCATCGAGATCTTCCTTTCCCAGCATCGAATTCTGATGAAGCACTTCTATAGTAAGATCCATCAGTACTAATTTATCCTCCTCGTCTTGACTCTCGCTATGCTCATCAACAAAATCTGCTAGTCCTTCAACATCACCCAGTACTTTTTTATAATCTTCACCGGCAAGATCGTCCGGCAGATCAAGCTCGTTACCCGAGGCAAACCAATCCAAGATGGGTTGATACACATTATCTTTTTCCTCTTCCCTTTTCTTCTGTTTCTGCGGATCGGGAAAGTGCCTGTTAAACGTTTTCTTTATCGCTTTTCCAATGATATGCTTGGCCACGTTAATCGCTCCCTCCTGCTCCCCCTCGTAGACCAGTTCCATCTTTCCGGTGAGTGCCGGTACCACATGATACAGGTCCGTAACCCGGGCCCGGGTTTCCGGCTCTTCATTTACCAGAGCGCGGCGTTCGGCTGATGATATCAGCTGTTCCATCGCCGTGATGGTCATCCTGGTGGATACACCACTTTTTTGGTCAATATATTCCGATTCTCGCGCTTCGAAAGCGATCTGTTCAAGGATCTCATTAATTATCGATGGAATGTGTACCGATACTTCACCATTCCTGGATTTCCAGGCTTCCTGATCGGTAATTTGCATACCTGTTTCAAGCTCACGGGGATAGTGTGTCAAAATTTGTGAGTCGATACGATCCTTAAGAGGTGTTATAATATTGCCACGACTGGTGTAATCTTCCGGATTAGCTGAAAAAAACATTCCCAGATCCAGCGGGATGCGAACATTGAAGCCCCGAATCTGGATGTCACGCTCCTGCATAATATTAAGCAGAGCCACCTGGATGCGCGGCTGAAGATCCGGGAGTTCATTGATAGCAAAAATACCACGGTTGGTGCGGGGGATTAAACCGTAGTTAATCACATTTTCATCTGCGAGTGTTAATTTTTTGGTGGCAGCTTTGATGGGATCGATGTCCCCAATAAGATCGGCAACGGTAGTGTCGGGTGTAGCCAGCTTTTCGCCATAGCGACTGCTGCGGTGCACCCAACTGATCGGGGTGGCATCCCCCTCCTCTTCAATACGCTCCCGTGCATACTTCGAGATTGGATTAAATGGATCATCATTAATTTCAGAGCCTTTAACAATCGGCATATAGTCATCCAAAAAATTTACCATCATACGGAGAATCTTTGTCTTGGCCTGCCCCCTCAATCCCAATAGAATAAGATCATGTTTGGCCATTAATGCATGTTGGATCTGGGGGATCACCGACTTTTCATATCCCACGATGCCCGGAAAAAGAGTTTTACCACGGGTTATTTTATCAATAATATTTCTGCGGATTTCTTCTTTGACCGACAGAGATTTCCAACCACTATTTTTTAGTTCACCAAGAGTTGAGACTTCTTTACGCATTTCACCCATGAATGAAAATCCTAACTATCAATTAATATTATCTTGTCTACCGTCTAAACCTATAAGAAATAGTAATCATTTCAATCATTAATATTTCCTGCTTTTCAGATACTTATATTGAAAAATGATCAACTATATATTTTGAATTGGGAGACGAGACTTCTCTGGAATATCTATTTCCCTGTTCAGTTGCTTCCAGCTCGACCCAATACCATCAAACTAGGCTACAGTGTCCCCAGCCGTATCGATCTCTTCGGCGGCCTTGTCCTCCACAAAGATCATCATTAGGGCGGCAATGCTCATGGATACCCCTCCCGCAATAAGAGCACAGATCGCTTCCCCGCCAAAGAAATTACGCAACATAGCCCCTAAAATACTCGCAGCCACAATCTGGGGGATCACGATAAAAAAGTTAAAAAGCCCCATATAAACACCCATTTTGGATGAAGGAATAGCCCCGGAGAGGATGGCATATGGCATAGCAAGAATGCTTCCCCAAGCTAGTCCAATTCCAAGCATCGGTACAACCAGCATCATGGGATCCTCAATCAGGTAGATACCCGCCAGGCTGGCACCGCCAATCAGAAGTGAGACGGTATGTACAATCTTTCGGCTTGTCCATTTTGCTACCACTGGCAGGCCAAAAGCGATAAGAGCGGCAAAGCCGTTGTAAATTGCGAAACAGATGCCCACCCAGTCGGCGCCTTCATTATAGAGTGCAGAGGTGGTATCGCTGGTTCCGTAAATATGAGAGGTTACGGCAGCCGTAGTGTAGATCCACAAGGCAAACAGGGCAAACCAGGAAAAAAACTGCACAAACGAAAGCTGAATCATCGTCTTCGGCATATTCAAAAAGTCTGAAACCACAACCACCAGTCCGTGCTCCTTCATCCCACCTTTTTGCATACCCCCGGCGATACCCATAACCAATCCAAAAACTGCTATTCCCACGCTAAAGATGTAGAGTTCTTTTTCATATTCTCCACTATAAACAAAATAGGTCAGGGCCAAGCCAATAACGGTAAGAATGGAAGCTGCGATAAACTTTTGGCGTATCCCTCCTTTTGCCATCTTATCCTTTGCTGAATCGATAATCGACTCACTTTCCGGCTCGTTTTCAGAGTAACGCTCCAGTTCTTCCGGTGGATACTCCTCCGTTCGAATGACGGTCCACAAAACAGATCCCAAAAAAACAATTCCACCGAGGTAAAACGACCATTTTACAGCACTCGGAATCTCACCGGAGGGAGCTGTATTCGGCAGACCGATCCAGTTTGTCATGATATACGGAAGTGCAGAGGCGATGACCGCACCGATCCCGATAAAAAAGGTCTGCATGGCAAATCCTTTTGTATGCTGATCGGCGGGAAGCATGTCGCCAACAAAGGCTCTGAATGGTTCCATCGATATGTTGATGGAGGCATCCATAATCCAGAGCATACCGGCAGCAACCCATAGCACCGGTGAGTTGGGCATAATGATCAGCGCCAGTGATGCCAGAATGGCTCCGACTAAAAAATAGGGACGCCGACGTCCCAGCCGATTCCACGTTTTATCACTCAAATGCCCGATAATCGGTTGTACCACAAGGCCTGTTACCGGTGCGGCGATCCAAAGAATGGGAATATTGTCGATACTTGCACCGAGTGTTTCAAAGATACGACTAACGTTGGCATTCTGTAGTGCAAAGCCAAACTGAATTCCGAGAAAACCGAAACTCATATTCCAAATTTCCCAAAAGGTAAGCTTCGGTTTTTTTAATGGTTGTTTCATGTTAACTGCCCTTTTATCCCCGGTTTTGTTGAAAATGAATATATTAAATCACGGTATATCCATCTATTTTTCCAAAACGAGATGATCATGGGCATCTACAGTTAACGGTCCCTCACCTATCGATACTGTCTCTCCACTAAACACATTATTGTATTCACCCGAATCTGTATTCTGTAAAGTTATTTGTTGTTCATCAGCAGTAAAGTTAAGAACCACCAATACCTGGCTGTCTCCCTTTGTTCGTTTGTAAACATACACTCTTTCTGATGGTTCTGTGCGGATATGTACAAATTCTCCGCCATATTGGCCGTTCCAGAGAGCCTTGTTTCTGTCTTTCAATTCAAAAAGCGTTTGGTAGAACTCTTCATATTCATATCCATCCCAATCGATGGTATCTTTTTGGAAAAACTCCAGACGCTGTTCCAATCCGGTTTCTTGTCCACTGTAGACAAGAGGCATACCATCGATGGTAGCAGCCATTACGGCAAAATTTTCAAAATTATCTCCAAACAGCTCTTCATCCGTACCGTTCCAGGAATTTTCATCATGATTGGTAGTAAAATATAACCGGTAGGCATGTTCCGGGAATAACGTGTCCTGCTTTGTCATATATTTTGTCAATTCCTCTAGTGAGGCATCTCCACTGGCGATGGTGGTAGTCAGATGGAAATATTCCCACGTATAGGTGGCATCGAACCAGGGATGCATTTCGGGTGTGTTCCACTCGGCCAGCCAGAAGAAATCCGGTTTTACCGTATTTACTTCCGGTATCGCCTGTTTCCAGAAATCAAGAGGAATGTCATGGCCGGCATGATCGACCCGGTAACCGTCGATATCCGCTTCCTCTATCCAGTATTTCATTTTTTCGACCATCTTATCCCACAACTCCTTGTTACCGTAGTTCAACTGGGCTATGTCAGTCCAGTCAGCCTCGTAGGTAATACTTCCGGTCGAATCTTTCATGTAATACTCCGGATGCTCGGTTACCCAGGGATGATCCCATGCCGTGTGGTTCGGAACCCAGTCCAGGAATATCTTCATCCCCTGCTTATGACTGGCGTTCACCAGGTCGATAAAATCCTGTTTAGTGCCAAAATTTGGATTCACTGCTGTATAATCCTTAATGGAGTAATAGCTGCCCAGTTTTCCTTTGCGCTTTTTCTCCCCGATAGGATGAATCGGCATCAGCCACAGGATATCTACCCCCATCTTTTTGAGACGAGGCAGTTCCTTTTCAAAAGCCTTAAATGTACCTTCCGGGGTATATTGTCGAATATTGACTTCATAAATATTGGCGTGTTTGGACCATTCCGGATGATTGATATGTTCGGATCCCGGTGTAGTCGTACTGGTTTGGACTTCCCGGGTGCAGTTCCATCCCACCAACAGAACCAGCACCAAGGATATCACAGAAAAAACTTTACTTATTCTGGTAGGCTGACAATAGTTCATTTTGAAATAGATTTAAAATTTTAAAAAGAATACAAAGCACATTCTTCTGTCCCCAATCACCCTACATCCCGATTTTTTTAAATTATTCAGGTGATTTTAATACCCTAGCTGACCTAATCTACACGATACGACTGCTAATGTAAGCGCTTTCGCTTTTGATTCAAAAAAAGACCTCCAGACTTTAAAAATTATTTTTGTCTACTTCGTTTTATTCGGAATAGATTCCACA
>JBEPXS010000283.1:0-5004 GCA_041641755.1 Balneolaceae bacterium | reverse complement strand
ATATCTTGTTTCCTGTTTATCCTGTTGATTTCGATAGAATCTATTTCTTCCAAAAGAACTTTGGACAGAAGCTAGCTGAATGTAGTTTTAATTTTAACAGGGTAAAAAGTCGTCAGTTTGATCCTTTTTTAAATATTAAATGAATTTAATATTTATTCCTGAAAAGATTTTTTTATAGTGAGAGTCGTATAATATTAGCAGTTGACTAACTAAGCTTACAAGGGTTCAGCATTTTACAATGGGAGAAAATTATATATATCTAGACCGGGATACCGAATTTCATGGTGAAGTAATTACGGATCATCTTGTACTCAGCGGTAAAATCGAAGGAGAAGTTTATGCGAGGGGGGTAGTCTTACAACAGGGTGCCGTAGTGAAAGGAGAAATATCGACTAAAAAAATTGTGGTTGAAGAGGGTACACTTCTTGATGGTTGCAACCTGCACATGGAAGCACAGGGAAACGGGAAAAAGAGAACTCCCGATAAAGAAAAACCAGATCCAAAAGCATCTAAAGAGGACGAAGAGTCGAAATCCAAAAACGGAGATAGAAAATATTCAGAAAAGGGATCTGCCTCTACCACGGCCAAAACCGAGTCGAACAAAGTTCAGGATGATATTCCCGTGTAACAAGCTGTTGAAGAATACGGGGGCGATGATCATCAATGGTTCGGCTGTATTACACCTTCCGACATTAAGAGAATTCAAGTTTAACGTTTGACAAACGACAGCAATTACCCGTATATTTAGGCACTTCATCGCGGGGTAGAGCAGCTGGTAGCTCATCGGGCTCATAACCCGAAGGTCGCAGGTTCGAATCCTGCCCCCGCCACTAATTATTTTGAGACTCAAATACGTGGAAAAGATCCTGCAGCTATTCAGGGGATTTATTTAATCTTGAAATGCAATTAAGTTTTTCAGGAATCATTTCATAATTCATCATGTTCAACTGTTGGTAATTCCAACAAATTTGTATTTCATGATCACGTCTCACTTCCATTTCATCAACGATCTAGCTTAAAAGCCCGCCTTATTTATGCATTGGATCGACCTGACGATTTTTATCCTCTACATGATCGGACTCCTCGGATTCGGCTTTTTCTTTTTCCAGAGAAATGAGGGGGCAGATGACTACTATGTGGGCGGAAGAAAAATGAGCAGTCTGCACGTCGGACTCTCAGTAGTAGCTACCGATGTAGGTGGTGGTTTTTCGATAGGGCTCGGTGGGCTTGGATTTGTTCTCGGTATATCCGGCTCCTGGATGCTTTTTACCGGTTTGTTAGGGGCCTGGATGGCGGCTGTACTGCTTATTCCCAAGGTAAAAGGGAACAAAGTTTTTGATAAAGCCTATACGTTTCCAGAAGTATTTGAATACTATTTTAATCCCCATGTAGCACTTGTAGCGGGTATAATATCGGCAGTAGGATATGCTGGATTTACCAGTTCCCAAATACTGGCAGGAGCCAAGCTCGCAAATGGCACATTTGCAAATCTTGATCTGCAATCGGCCGTCATTATTATGGGTACGGTAGCTGTATTATATACTGTGATGGGCGGATTGAAAGCGGTCATCTATACCGATACTATTCAATGGGCTATCCTGATGATTGGGTTGACCTTTATCGGCATCCCGGTCTCTTATAATGCAATCGGAGGTTGGGAGGCGATACAGAGCTCAGTTGATCCCAATCTTCTGTCGATGACTAATTTAACCTGGCAGCGTGTTGTGTACTGGGGTGCAACTATACTCCCGATCTGGTTTGTCGGAATGACCCTGTACCAACGGATATACGCTTGTAACGATGAGCAAACAGCAAAAAGGGCCTGGTACCTTGCCGGGCTTTTTGAATGGCCCATAATGGCATTTATGGGTGTTTCGCTGGGACTTTTTGCTAAAGTGGCTGCTGCACAAGGGATGTTCGATTACCTGGGTACCGCAAATATTTCAGAAACCGATCCTGAAACCGGCCTGCCGATGTTGCTGCGAACGGTGCTGCCGGTAGGACTCATGGGGATCATGATGTCAGCTTATTTTTCCGCTATCCTCTCCACAGCCGACAGTTGCCTGATGGCGGCTTCTGGTAATATGGTGTCAGATATTATTGGTTACTTTAAAGATGTGGATCATGAAGGAGATCAATTTTTACGATTTTCACAAATAACCACGCTCGTGATTGGTGCGGTGGCGCTCCTAATTGCCACAACCATGACCAACGTGTTAGACCTGATGCTCTATTCATATGCGTTTATGGTTTCCGGCCTGTTTGTACCAACAATTGGGGCTTTATATTGGAAGAAAAGCAGTAGTATAGGAGCTATTGCTGCCATGTTGCTGGGTGGGGGAACCACCGTTTCTCTCGAAGTGTTTTTAGAACAACTACCAGTCGGACTTGATGCTAATGTATTCGGTATTAGTGTCTCCGCTATCGTATTCGTGTTTTTTTCACTTGGTTTCCCTGACGAAACCGAAACAGGTACGAAATTGGATGAAAGCGATATAGTTGAAAATACTGCTGCAAAAGAAACAGTTAATCCCTAAAATATTCAGATGGATTTTGACATAAGTTATTCCGACTCAGAAAATCCCACAGATTTTAGCAGAGAAGAGATCGCTGATTTTTTGTTTGAGCATCTCGATGAATTTGGAGATGAGAAAAAACATATTTTAAATTGTATTGGTTATGCCTATGGTGATGAGGATGGACAAGACGGCATGATCCTGATAGCTCATGAAGAGGATCAGATAGCTGGTGTTGTTATCATCAACGAAACCAATATGGGAGGCTATATTCCGGAGAACATACTGGTATATATCGCCGTTCATGGTGACCACCGGGGAGAGGGCCTGGGCTCTCAACTCATGGAGCGGATTATCGAAGCAACTGATGGAGATATAGCACTACACGTAGAGGAACATAATCCCGCTGTTCACCTGTACAAGAAATACGGTTTTACCAATAAATATCTTGAAATGAGGCTAACAAAATAGCATGGCTTATCTCAAGTTGTATCGCGATAAATTGCGCGATAATTATCATTACCTCGATGACCTGTTCAAAAAGAACGGCATCAAATGGGGGATTACTACGAAACTGTTGTGCGGACACCAGCCTTTCCTGAAAGAGGTAGCTGACCTGGGAGTGAAGGAGATGCATGACTCCCGCATCAGCAACCTCGAAAAGATTAAGAAAATTGATCCCGAAACGCTTACCATTTATATCAAGCCGCCCCCTAAAGATATTATTGAGTCGGTAGTTAAATATGCGGATGTAAGCCTGAACACCGAGCTGTCTACTCTGCACGCGCTCTCTGAAGAAGCCGGGCGGCAGGATAAAATCCATAAGGTGATCATCATGATTGAGATGGGAGACCTGCGGGAGGGCGTGGTACGTGACGATCTGATCGATTTTTATGAAAAAATATTCAAACTGCCAAATGTTGAGGTGATAGGACTCGGTACGAACCTGAACTGCATGCACGGGGTGATGCCCGATGAGGATAAGCTGATTCAACTCTCTCTTTACAAACAGATCCTGGAGCTCCGGTTTGATGTAGATATTCCGCTGGTTTCGGGCGGAACTACCGTGACGATTCCGCTAGTGCTGAAAAATAGATTGCCCAAGGGGATCAATCATTTCCGCGTGGGTGAAGCCCTGTTTTTTGGGAAGAACCTGTTTACCGGGGGGACGATTTCAGGTATGCACGAAGGAGTTTTCGAGCTTTATACACAGATTATTGAAATATCGGAGAAACCCAAGGTACCAAGTGGGGAGCTTGGCGTAAATCCACAGGGGCAAAAATTTGATATAGACGAAGAGGAATACGGTGAAACCTCATACCGGGCCATTCTTGATATCGGATACCTGGATATTGACCCGGAACACCTGATTAATGTGCATGACGATATTCGAATTGCTGATGCCAGCTCCGATATGCTTGTTCTTGACGTGGGCGACAACAGCAATCAATATGAAGTTGGGGATTTTATTCGATTCCGGCTGAAGTATATGGGGGCCCTGGGTATTATGAATTCTGACTATATCGATAAGATCGTTGAATGAAAAAACATCTGCCTTTCGACCCAGACGCTTATTCTTTTGCCCCGGTCGTTAAGTGTGATGGGGAGTGGCACATCTTTGATTTTACCGAAAGATACGACCCGGAACTGATCCGTAAAACAAAATGGGGGATAGGGCGGTTTAACGAAAAACGGTCAGGGATGTATATAGCTCCACAGTACAAAAATGAGCGAAATATCCATATGGGGATCGACTTCTGGACACCTGCTTACGAACCGGTTTATGTTTTTTATAAAGGGGAAATCGTCTACATTAAAAATAATGACCGAGAGGGGGACTATGGTCCTACCATCGTTACCAAACACATCCTGGGTGGTACGAAACTTTTCGCCTTGTATGGGCATTTGACAAAGGGATCTTTAAAAGAATTACATAGTGGCCAGACAATTGTAAAAGGCCAACCTATTGCTGTAGTGGGAGATCGAACAGAAAATGGAGGATGGGAACCTCATCTCCATTTTCAGCTCTCACTGGAAGATCCGGGTGAGGCTGATATGCCGGGTGTAGTTTCAGAAAAAAACAGGCCGAACGCCCTCGAGAAATTTCCTGATCCACGTTCGATTGTGGGAAATATTTATTAGGTTTAAAGCTGTTGGAAATACTGCCTAAAATTATACGATAGATGGCTAAGTTGGAGAGTTGCTTTAACTCATGATCCAGCCCTGGCCGGGAGCAAAAGTCCTCTCACAGTATACCCAAGTCAAAAAATGATTTTTCAGTTGACAGAGGCAGCAGTTTTTACTGTTCCTGTTAGCTACTATTGATTTTTTCTCTAATTATTTAAAGAGGACTTTCAAAACCGTTACTTTCACGAGCTGTCATTTCGAGCTTGCGAAGTAATCTCCCTTTAGAGGTTCTAATCGGGAGATTGCTTCATTTCATTCGCAATGACAGTTGGTTTTGCAAAGCCCCAAAAAAGAAAAGTAC
>JBEPXS010000282.1:0-5008 GCA_041641755.1 Balneolaceae bacterium | reverse complement strand
AGGGAGGTTAGTTTACGACTCACATATTCATAGCGAACCCCGGCATTGATCTGGAAGTTATCAGTAGGACTTACCTGGGAAGAAAAATAAGCAGCCCCAATAAATTCATCTAAGTTGGCCTTATTGGTGAAAGCGTCATTAATGACAAAACTACCGTTTATCCGGTCGGTTACGCTTACGTCGTTAGAAAAGTCAGAAAGCGTACTTTTAATGCCTGATTCAAACGATAGCTTAGAAGAGACCTTATGCTGATAGTCAAGTTTTGAAACCCAAATATTGATTGGGGTTTCTTTGGCTACACTGGTAACATCCGGATCGTTTTCAGACCGGGTTCCGGTAAGTGCTTCGAACCGGTAACCAGAAGGATTGCTATTTTTGTAGTACAGGTAATCGAAATCAATATTTAGTGTTTTATCTTCACTGAATGCATGATCGATACCAAGGTTGATGATTCCATTTCTCCATAAATTTTTTTCTTGGATTCGTTGCTCCATGATGAGCAGTGAGCCAGGTGCGGAATGGTTCAGGTTTCCGGAGATATCTGAGGTATCCCATTTTCTTTGAAATCCAGTTAATAGTAGATCAGCATTCGTTTTTTCCGTCAATGTATACTCAACACCAACGGATAAATTCTGTACTGTTGTTACCGGGTCTCTGAAATTATCACTCCTGACGATCTGGGTAAAACCGCCTTCTGTCAGAAACCTTTCACTGAGCATGGATTCTTCAGAATTATTGTACGTGATGGAGTAATTTAGGAGGAAGGCTAGTCTCTTTTTCCTGAGGCTAAATGCAAAGTTTCCACCCAAGGTTTCTGCGCTATTATACCCAACATTTGTGCCCAGCGTACCGGTATACCCCAAATCAGAATATTGCTTCATCTTGATGTTAATTATTCCGGCATTTCCTTCTGCTTCATAACTGGCAGGAGGGGTTGTTATAAGTTCAATCTTCTCAATATTAGCGGCATTCATTCCATTTAGCATGGTAATTACAGATTCCAATGGTAACCGAACATTTTTGTCATTAATCATTACTATAATCCCTGACTTCCCGTTTAATGATATATCATTACTCTGACGGTTAACCTGTACGCCGGGTGATTTTTCCAGCACTTCCAGAGCACTGCTGCCGGAGGATGTAACGCTCCGCTGAACGTTCACGACCAACCTGTCGATTTCTTGCTCATACAAGGGCCGCCGTGCCGTGGTAACTACTTCTCCAAGCTGTTCGATTGACTCTCCTAAAGTTATTTTGTCAATACTGAAATTCCCATCTTCAGACTCATCAATAGAAATAGTTTCCTCGTGGGTTTGAAAACCAACCATTGAGATTGATAGTATATAATTCCCGGGTTGAATTCCGGTAAGAAGGTAATACCCAAGTTCGTCCGTAACGGCACCTTTTACTAAGGCAGAATCGGGTTTATTCAGGATCAGTACATTTACTGATGGCAGCGGCAACCCATCAGCATCAACTACCGTTCCTTTAACCTGGACCTGCGCTGTTGCTTTGTTCGCAAGGAACCCTGCGTAAAACAAATAAATCACACATATACATATGTTATACTGTTTCATATCTAGAAGGATTTTTCCTGCGATTCGCATGAAGGCAGGAGTTAATATTTAGTGGGAAAACCGCAGGTATTTTTCAAACAGACGATTACCAATAATTATTAACACAAAATAACGTCATTTTTATTTAGCTGGACTTGGGCTTTATATTTTGATTTTTATGGAAGAAGTTATCAGGATCATACTTGCCCTTAATTTCAGCCAGCCGATTATAATTTTCTCCATACGCTGCCTGAACCAAATCCTCACCTTCTTCTCCGAATCCGGAAAAATTCACATACATTCCGTCTCCGGCAAAACGCTTCATTCTATCCAGGAATTCTCGGGACCATGTTATGACTTCTTCTGAATCAGCCGGGTCATCCCAAATGGAATCCACACTGAGCAAGAATGTGGTATCCCGGCTTCCAAATGCCGTTTCCTTACTCCCGATTCGATTCATCTGCCCGCCATAATGCCAAATGGCAAGCAACATAGAGTCCACCGGCCTGTTCTTAGCTCCTTTTATGATAGCGTCTCTCGTTTCATTGTTTAGAGATGCCAGGTCCTGGGATTTGAAGTAATAGTATCGTTCATGTTTTGGGAAGAAGGGATCGAACATCGAGTTCGCTATCGTGTATGGTATTTTCCCACTCAGATCAATAACGGGCGTATCAATTTCCCTTAATTCTCGAAAAGCCTTCTCACCTTCATCCGGATCACCCACATACATGGCTGAAATGGCGATAACATGTTTTTCCCTTGCTTCTTCGGGAAAAGCATCGATATCCGGTATCGCCCAGAACAACAATTGGGAACTAATTTCATCCGGTGATGATAACATGAACTCTTTCCATGTAGATAGTACTTTTTCTGCAATGTCAATCGGGTACATGATTGCACACATCATCACGGTTGGGCCTACCTCATGAAGATCAAATACAAAGGAAGTGACAATCCCAAAGTTTCCACCTCCACCGCGTAGAGCCCAGAAGAGGTCTTTGTTTTCGTTCCGGCTGGCAGTCAGTAATTTTCCATCGGCGGTTACAATATCAACGGAATGCAGGTTGTCGCAGCTGAGCCCGTGTTTCTTTCGAAGCCATCCGAGACCACCGCCCAGTGTTAGCCCGGCAACTCCGGTCGTAGATACCACACCTCCGGGTGCAGCTAACCCAAAAACCTGTGTTTCCCGATCAAGGTCCCCCCAGGTTGCCCCTCCTTGCACACGGGCCGTTTTCTTCGCAGCGTCAACATGTATACCGCGCATTTTAGAAAGGTCGATCACCATTCCATCATCACAAAGGGCGCTTCCGGCTACATTGTGACCACCGCCACGCACGGACACTTCGATATCGTTTTTACGGGCAAATGTTACAGCATCTATTACATCCGCTGTACCGGTGCATTCCGCGATTAGGTCAGGATGTTTATCGATATAACCGTTCCAGACTTGTCGAACCTCATCATAATCAGCGTCGTCCGGTTGAATTAAACGACCTCTAAACGTTGCTTGCAGCTCTTCAATATTAATCATGTTCTCCCTTTGGTATTTTTATGGTTTGTTAATCAACTATCTGTTTTTCAGGTACTAAGAGTGTTTTTCCATCTTTTTGATACCTGTGTCTTGATCTATGCGTGAAGTAAAATTGCTCTTTAACTATGATTGGCTAAGCGGAGAATGATGTTCGTGCACAATTTTCCATTCTCCATCTTCATTTTTAGCAAAAACCAGGCTGATCTGGTCATTGACTACGGCCACGTCTTCTTCAAATTTTAGATGGAAATCAGAATGAAAGGTTACAACGGCTACATTCCCGTGATAAACAGCAATTTTCATATCATTTCCGTCCATTTTTACAACTTCTTTTACACTCCCAAACACTCCGCGTTCAAATGCCTCGTTTTCCTCTCCACCATTCCGGGGTGCGCCCTGTTTAAATTCGGTAAACTTGGGTCCGTAAGCATGGAAAGAAATCAGTTTGTCTACATCTCCGACCTTGACGCTTTCGACAATTTCATTCCAGGTCTGCATAATTTCTGCTTTTTCTTCCGGGTATTCTGCCATTAGGCCTTTCCCATTTTGTGCCGATAGCGTGGATATACCCCAACCGAAGAAAAGGATACAAGTCAAAGAAGTCTTAAATAAACCGTTCATAATCATCATTATTTTGGGTGTTAATAACTTATGTCGGTTTATATATACTGCCGTATTTGTTACTCTTCCACCTCATTTGTTCCAAAAAATGCAACATTTGTTGCATGGGGCGAATAGCACTTAAAAAGGCTGGATAAGAGAGTCTTTCGCTTTGTTGCTTACTGGAAAACTACACTTCAACCTTTATTTTGGAGGGGGAGATACCATATTTTTCTTTGAAGCACTTGGCAAAATAGGATGGATTTGAGAACCCCAATTCGTAGGCAATTTCCGAAATTGATAATTTCCTTTCTTTGATAAGGTTGAGAGCATATCTCAGTCTGACATCCCTGACAAATTGAACCGGCGAGGTGTTTGACATAGAATTAAGTTTACGATACAACTGTGCCCGGCTCAATCCCATTTCCTTACTCAATTTTTTAATGGTAAAATCAACGTTAGATTTATTTATGTTAATGTGATCGAATAACTTCTGAATAAATACCTGGTCGGACTTGTCAATAATAGTGATGCCCGGCACATCCATTTCTGTTCGGCATAAAACGCTTATCTCCTGAAATTCAACCGGCAGTGCAATTTTTCCATTTTCAGCAATTTTACCATACCACATACTCTGATTCAGGGCTTTTTGGAAAATCTGGTCATCTGTTGTCGTGACAGGTTCCCCAATACACAAACCCATTGTGAATCTGAAGTTCCATTCTTTGGAAGTATACTGTTCTTTATGAGATAGAAATTCTTCTTGAATCTCTTTGGCACAAAGAAGACAGCTTTCCGGTGTTTTAAAAACAGCAACGACCCGATCGTTAGACAATTGGTTTACAACGTTACCATAGTTTTTTAAAATGAATCGTTCCGCTGCTTCAAGTGGTTTCTGGGGTAGTTTTAGTTCATCAAAATCGATAAAGTCAGACAACCGGGTGACGGCGATGATATCCAGGGTCAGGATAAATCGATATCCCCCATCGGGTGTCCCGTTTTCATCTACAACCAAATCGTCTCTGTCCATTAGGTCTTTCCCCATAAAGGCTGAGTAAAGCCCTCCCTCCACTTCCACAATGTTGCACGTTTTTATCCCATTTGCTAAAAGATGTGTCTTATGAATGGCTTCTTTGTTTGGAGCCTTCATCAAACAAAAAACTTTACCGCTGTCTTCATTTACCCAATAGGATATGTACTTCACACCATACTTTTCCTGAACGGCCAAATCTTTCAGGTGAGCTTTTTCGGCTTCCTCAATTTTTATTCCCGGTGTATCATGACAATCCATGTATATAGGCATAGTTCTTAGATTTAGAGG
>JBEPXS010000281.1:2493-5022 GCA_041641755.1 Balneolaceae bacterium | reverse complement strand
CTGGTATGGCGCCGATCGTAAATCATGCCCACTATAAGGAAGAGTGCTCCGGTAGAAAGTCCGTGATTGACCATCTGGATCAATGCTCCCTGTACAGCAATTGTGTTAAAAGCGAATAACCCTAGCACTACGAAGCCAAGGTGACTTACGGATGAATAGGCCACCAGTTTCTTTACATCTTTTTGAACCATCGCCACCAACGCGCCGTAGATAATACCGATTACAGCAAGTGTAGCCATGTAGGGTGCAAACTCCATAAACGCATTTGGAAACAGCGGCAGGCATACGCGTAACAACCCGTATGTACCCATCTTAAGCATGATGGCAGCCAGTACAACTGAACCAGCTGTAGGGGCTTCCGTATGTGCGTACGGCAACCATGTATGGAATGGGAAAAGCGGTACCTTAATACAGAATGCAAGAGCAAAAGCAAGGAACAACCACGTCTGTTCTACCAAACCGATCTGATACTCTCCACTTGAGAGGAAACGCCAATCTGTGCTGAAAGCAAAGTCATTCATGAAGGAACCTGCATCATACCCAACATAGATCAGACCGATAAGCATTATCAGCGAACCGACCAGCGTATAGATAAAGAATTTAACAGTAGCATGAATACGATTCTTGCCGCCCCATATTCCAATCAGGAAATACATCGGAATCAAAGAGAGTTCAAAGAATACGTAAAAAACAATCAGATCGAGTGCTGCAAACACACCGAGTGACGCTGTTTGCAGCAGAAGCAACATAGAATAATATCCGGCCAGGTGTTTGCTAATTGAATTCCACGACGAAAGGATGACGATGGGGCCGAACAACGTGGTAAGCATAAAAAGAAGAAGGCTCAGTCCGTCAAGACCCACAATATATTTAATATCTAATCCATTGATGAGCGGTTCTCCTACCGTCAGGTATTGTGCAGTGGCCGAACCAGCGATATCGAAGTTAAACAGCAGCGGCAGTGAAAGTACAAACACAGCCGTTGTCACTACGAGACTAATCCATTTAATCGCCGTTTGATTGCGGGTAAACAGAATTACAGCAATACCAGCCAGTGGCAAATAAATACAGATGTTTAAAAGTAGCTCCATCGTCAATATTTACAGTATCAAAATACTTATTACAATTATAACTCCAATAACCAGAGCAAGTGCGTAGGTAGATGCCACGCCAGTCTGCACATAGCGGAACAAGCTTCCGAACAGTCGGATAACGCCACCCACAGTGTTTACAAAGCCATCCACAACTTTCATATCAAAAACGGCCAATCCCTTATCCGAGAAGCGAACCAACGGCTTTGAGATTAATCCTTCATATATTTCATCAAGATTATATTTCTGGCTCCAGATCTCATATAGCGTTCCAAACCGGGCGGCCAGTAAACTATCAGATTCTTCGGTGGCACCATTGCCGTACATCCGGTATGCTACCCAAGTACCAGCCACGGCAATCACTATAGACACAATCATAAGGGTCCATTCCAGGCCATGAGACATCACCATTTCAAAATCAGCATTGACGGTATGCAACCAATTATGTAACAGATTGATGTGTGCTTCCTGGTGGGTGAATGTTTCTGCAATGAAATTAGGAACCCCAAGAAATCCACCGACTACCGACAGAATACCGAGTGCCCATAGCGGGAACGTCATTGTAAAAGGACTTTCATGGAGGTGTTTGGCTGCGTCATCGGCATCGGCGACCCTACGGGGCAGTTTGAACTCACCATTAAACGTGCCGAAGGTAAGACGGAACATATAAAAAGCAGTCAGGAACGCCGTGACAATTCCCACTCCCCATAACGCAAAATACAACGGACCTGCAAACTCTCCGAACCCGGCATTAAACGCAAAAGCCAGTACTTCATCCTTGGAGAAAAATCCAGCCAGGGGTGGAATACCGGCTATTGCGATAGTGGCTAACAAAAAGGTCCAATAAGTTGAAGGCATATACTTTTTCAGTCCCCCCATATTTCGCATATCCTGGGGATCGAAATGTACCTCTCTCCCCTCTTCGTGCAGGCCGTGCTCTACATGCTCCATAGCATGAATGACGGAACCGGAACCAAGAAAGAGGCACGCTTTGAAAAAGGCATGGGTAACAACGTGAAAAATGGCCGCTGTAAATGCTCCGGAACCAAGTGCCAGGAACATATAACCCAATTGAGAAACTGTTGAGTAGGCAAGTACCCGTTTAATGTCGTTTTGTGTGATGGCAATTGTAGCGGCAACCAACGCGGTGAGCGCTCCCACCACAGCAATAATAATCATCACTTCAGGCGACATTACGAACATTGGTGACATCCGGGAGATCAGATAGATACCAGAAGTAACCATGGTAGCGGCGTGTATAAGAGCCGAAACAGACGTCGGGCCTGCCATTGCATCCGGTAGCCATACGAACAGGGGTATCTGTGCACTCTTGCCGGTAGCTCCCACCAGCATCAAAAAACCTATCCAAAATTTGTAGTCAGCAGGGATGGCACTCAGGTCGCCCAGTATAGTTTGGAAATTGAGGCTTCCCACTGAT